>CALCSP010000498.1 GCA_937893785.1 uncultured Verrucomicrobiales bacterium | reverse complement strand
AATTTTTTGGATGAGAAAAAAATCCGGGAAAACACACTCGTTATTTACATCTGTGACAATGGCTGGGCCGCGACCAGCACAAACAGCAATGACCCAGCACAGAAACTCTGGAAAGGTTATGCACAGCGCTCCAAGAGTTCACCGTTTGAGCGCGGTATCCGCTCGCCAATCATGTTGTCCTGGCCTGGACGCATAAAAAGTGGCCATGTTCAGGACCTCGCTCACGCCATTGACCTTTTCCCCACCATAGCGGCGGCTACCGGGCTGGAAATTGAAGGTAATCTTTCTGGCATCAACCTACTGGATAAACAGGCTAGATCTGGCCGCAAACGTGTCTTCGGTGTTTGCCACTCTGTATACAACATGACACCTGGAAACCCCGACGGCACTCTTCAATATTTGTGGGTTGTAGAAGGTGAGTGGAAGCTGCTGATTCGCTTTCGTGGACTTGATACAACACACTACAGACAACTTCACATCTGGGATGAGGCACCGGTTAGGTTGTACAACCTGAAAAATGATCCTCACGAAAAAAACGAGGTTTCCTCAGTGCACCCGGCGATTGTCTCGCGACTAACAAAAGCCATTCACACATGGCATCCTGCTTCTTCGGCAATACCTTTCGAGGCTGTAGAATAAGCCCTCCAACGCCGGGGCTAGAACCACTCCGGAATGTAGGAGATAACGTGCCCGCTTTACGACAATCCAACAACGTGTAGAATATCTACACGCTCTCTGCAACGTGCATATCCCTAGTAAAAACCACTAGCACGCCAGAAAATACATACATTCCCAGTGCTTATGAAAAGGTCAATCCTCACACACCTGCTTTTCCTCCTGCTTGTCCTGACTCAGATGCATGGCACTGAACGTAAACCCAACATCATTGTCGTCTTCTGCGATGACCTAGGCTACGCCGATATCGGCCCGTTTGGAGCCAAGACACAAGCTACGCCGTTTTTAGACAAAATGGCCAGTGAAGGCATGCGACTTACTGACTTTTATTCCACATGCCCGGTTTGCACGCCATCCCGCGCCAGTCTGATGACCGGTTGTTATCCACGCCGTGTTAACATGCACGTGGATGAAAAGAACCTATGCGTGCTCTTTCCCGCGGCCCGAAAAGGGCTCAACCCCAGTGAGGTCACCATTGCCGAAGTATTGAAAGAGCAGGGCTATGCCACCATGTGCATCGGTAAATGGCACCTTGGCGACCATCCCGAATTTATGCCCACTAATCATGGCTTCGATCATTACTTTGGCATTCCCTACAGTAACGACATGAACCGCAAGGAAGTGCCGTTGCCCTTAGTGCGTGACCTAACCGTTATAAGGGACAGCGTGCAGAAAGAAACAACGATCACCGCACAATATACAACTGAAGCATTGAAGTTCATTAGGGATAACGGTGACAAACCTTTTTTCCTTTACCTTCCTCATACAGCCGTGCACCTGCCACTAGTCCCCGGCGAAAATTTCAAAGGAACCAGCAAGAATGGGGCATACGGCGACTGGGTGCAGGAAATTGACTGGTCTATGGGGGAACTGTTCAAAACACTCAAAGCTACGGGTATCGATGAACATACTCTGGTTCTGTTCACATCGGATAACGGCTCTGCCCGCGAGAAGCAGGGCAGCAACCTGCCGCTACGGGGGCGTAAGGGTCGCACTGATGAAGGAGGGATGCGTGTTCCCTGCGTTGTGCGATGGCCTGGAAAAATTCCTGCCGGTAGTAGCAGGAATGCCCTGACTAATACCATGGATCTACTGCCTACATTTGCTGCCATATCCGGCGGCAAAGTCCCGGCTGACCGGATCATTGACGGCAAGAACATCTGGCCGATTCTCAGCGGCAAGTCCAAGAACGACCCTCGTGAAGCATTCTTTTACTACCAAATGGATCAGCTACAGGCAATCCGCTCAGGAGACTGGAAACTGTTCTTGGAAATGGATCAGAAAAAACGCAACTGGGGAAAACCGGAAGGCAAAAAGGCTCTGGCCCTCTTTAACTTGGCGGCAGATATCCATGAAGATCATAACGTGGCCGCTGACAACCCTGAAATTGTCAAGCGGCTCCTAGCGCATGCAGCAGCTGCGCGAGAAGATCTTGGGGATGTGGACCGACCAGGAAAAGGGCAACGGAAAGCTGGCTGGGTTGAACAGCCCTCGCCTCGCCTGCTTCCACGATGAAATTTTCTTGTAAATCCATCGTGCTCCCTGCAAGCCCAAGCGGAACGTGCAGAGGCAGACGGGTGTTTCTATTCACCCTTCTAGCCGCTCTCGCACCTCTTGATATCCTGCCCGCCAGCGAACTCCCCCGACTCTCCAGTGAGCTGAACCCAAAAACGCAGACCTATGCGGCACAGCAGAAAATTCCGTATCTCGCTGAAGCTTACCTAAGCGGTTCCCCCGAAGATCTGAACGACGGACTGCCGGTAGGCACCTTGAATCTTCCGGGAGCGGAGGAAGCCTTCAATAACCTGCTTCGGGACGACAAAGCAGGGAAATACTCCAATCTCGATAGTATCCTTTTATGGCATGACGGTAAATTGGTTTTTGAGATGTACAACCGCCGTGGCCGGGTCGACGGCCCTCACTATGCCATGTCGATCACCAAGACTCTTACTTCTATCACTCTGGCAAGAGCCATTCAGATGCAATTGCTAACGGTCGCAGATCTTGATAGACCGGTCATAAGCTTCATGCCGGCGATAGATCGTTCCAAAATAAGACCCGGTGTCGAGAGCATCACCCTGCGCAATGCTCTTTATATGCAATCCGGACTGCGCTTTGGTGACAAAAACTTTACCAAGTCGATCAGTAAAGACTATCAACGCCAGGATTACTTCCAGTTATTGTTCGAGAATACCCAACTCGTCACCACCGAGAGCAAGAAGTTCAAGTATACGGGCACGGACCCATCGATGATCATGATGATTGTTGACCTTCTAGCCCCGGGAACAGCTCAGGAATTCATTGCCAAAGAAGTGGTGGAAAAGATTGGTGGAGCCTATCACTGGGGTAATCAGACCTGCGGTCTTCCAAAATGTGGTGCAGGGAGCAGCTTTACCTCAAGAGCGCTGCTGAAATTCGGAATCGCTGTTATCCAAAACGGTAAATACAACGGCAGACAGCTTCTATCTGAGGATTACATAAAACTGGTCATGGACAGAAAAAAAGGTGAGGGATATTTTTATCACTTTCACAATCGGCAAAAGAGAGCAGCTGGAAGGGATGTGTTCATGGTCAGCGGAGTCGGTGCAGGCGGGCAACATATGGCCACTTTTCCCGATTTGAATCTTGTGGCCGTCGCTACTGCTCACAACAAAGGCCAAATCAATCTGCCACTGCAAGCCGTGCTGGAACACCTTCTTCCCCTTTTTATCAAATAAAATAATTTACCATAGGAAACAGAATTCCCGTTGCCAAAAATACACTCATACTTCATTGATTAAAATGACCTATAACAAACCGTTTTTATTGGCAGCAATGTTGCTGGTTGGTGTCACCACATTTGCGGAAGCCCAGCGCAATGCAGCCTCTCCAGACAAGATCCACCTACCCGAAGGCTTCAAAATCGAGCTGCTCTACACGGTGCCTCGTGACACGCAGGGCTCATGGGTGGCCATGTGTCTAGATGACAAAAACCGACTCATCGTAAGTGATCAATACGGAGGCCTTTACCGCTTTCCGGTTCCTGAGCTAGGCAAGCCTCTGAACTCTGAAGACATTGAGCAAATTACATATGCGATCGATGCACCGGTAAGAAAAAAAGGGGGTAAAAAAACAGCTAATACTCCACAAAAAATCTCCGCTAAAGAAAGCAAGCTTCTCAAGATCGGGCACGCGCAAGGCATATGCTACGCATTTGACAGTCTCTATGTGGTGGTCAATTCACGCAGTAGCACTACGGGCTGCGGAGTTTTCCGGCTACTTGATACAAATGACGATGACCAATTTGATCAAGTGGTTACCATCAAGAAACTGGAGGCCACTGGCGGCGAACACGGTCCACATGCCATCCTGCCCTCCCCAGACGGCAAGCACCTCATTGTGGTTATGGGAAACCAGACCCAGTTGCCGCCGGACTACAGCCACAGTCGGCCACCTGAATTCTGGGGCGAAGACCAGCTACTACCTTCCCTGCAACATTTCATGAAAGGGGTGGTAGCTCCCCGCGGGCACATGGCCCAGATTGATCCCGAGGGCAAAAAATGGGAAATCATCGCGACAGGGTTTCGCAACCAATATGATGCGGCATTCAACCGTGATGGGGAACTCTTCACCTACGACGCCGACATGGAATGGGACATGAATACTCCCTGGTATCGACCAACCCGCATCAATCATGTTATCGATGGAGCTGACTACGGATGGAGAACTGGATCAGGAAAGTTCCCTGCCTACTACAGCGACACTTTTGGTGCGGTGGTAGACATTGGTCCGGGCTCACCAACAGGGATCAGCTTTGGTTACGGTGCAAAATTTCCTCATCATTACCAAAACGCGCTTTTTGTCTGTGACTGGTCCTACGGCAAACTGTATGCCGTTCACATGGAGGAAAAAGGTTCAACCTACATAGGACGCTTTGAAGAATTCGCACGCTCGCAACCCCTTCCTCTTACTGACATTCTCATAAATCCAAAAGATGGTGCCATGTATTTCACCATTGGCGGCAGGCGGGTTCAATCGGCAATCTATAGGGTCACCTACACAGGCAAACTATCCACATCCCCTGCTCCCCCGAAAAAAGACAAAACAGACGGCGATCAACAAAGGCAACACCGCCGTGTATTGGAAGCCCACCTAAGAAAACAGAGCAGCCCAGCACCCAAAGATGCACTAGATCAAATCTGGCAATCATTAGGATCGCCAGACAGGGGCATACGGCATGCCTCCCGGGCTGCCCTAGAAAAACAACCGGTCATCAACTGGCAGAAACGCATTGAAAATGAAAAGTGCCCGGCAACTGCTTCAGCCGCCCTTATTGCCCTTGCCCGAGCGGACAAAGGGAAATCTGCCAGGCTCATTCTCGAGAAAGCCATGACTTTCGATTACAGTGATATTAAAGATCCACAGTATCGGCTGGACCTTTTGAGGGCTATTACCCTCGCACTGACCCGTGGTGGCATGCCGGCAACTGCAACCAAGATAAAACTCACCACTTGGCTTGATGGCTGTTATCCGGCAATAAGCCCCGAGGAAAACCGGGATCTCTCGGCCATCACTGCGTTTCTGCAAGCTCCTTATGCCGTAAGTAAAACAATGTCCCTGCTTGAAAATGCCCCGGGGCAGGAGGAACAAATCTCTTATGCCATCAACCTCCGATTCATGAAGAAAGGTTGGACTGCCGAACTGAGAAAAAAGTATTTCCGCTGGTTTATCCGCGCTGAAAACTATCAGGGAGGGGCACGTTTCCGCAACTACCTCAATGATATTAAAAAGGACGCTATTGCCTCCATTCCTGAGTCACAAAAAACTCCTGATCTGAAAAAGATCTTTACCAGCTCGGCAAAGGCAGCATCCCCGCAATTCACAGGAAAGCCTAGGGATTTTGTCAAAATGTGGAAAATGGAAGATCTGGCAGGACTACTCGGCGCGGGACTTGAAGGCGGGCGCAATTTCAAGAACGGGCGCAAGATGTTCGGCGCAGGTGCCTGTTATGTCTGCCACCGTTTCAATAATGAAGGCGGTGCAGTTGGCCCTGATCTTACCTCTGTAGCCGGCAGGTTTACTCCACATGACCTGCTGGAGGCGATTGTCGATCCAGGCAGGGAGATTAGCGACCAGTATGGTGCCAGCATCTTTAAGCTGAATGATGGCAGTCAGGTCATAGGGCGAATCATGAATCTCAAGGAGGATTCCTACTGGATCAATACCGACATGATGACCCCCAGCACGATCACCAAGGTCGATGTCAAACTCATCGAGTCCATTGAACCTTCTCCGATCTCGATGATGCCGCCTGGATTGCTGACCACCATGAAACAGGAAGATATCCTTGACCTGCTTGCCTACCTGCTTTCATCAGGCAACCCTCAGGATCCCTTGTTTAAATATTAAACCTTTAAAGAAAAACCGATCCCCCCTTTATCTTATTATGCTCCAAGCTCTGGAACAGGTGATCCATAATGCCCACCTGCCAGTAAAACACATGATGCCACCATGAAAATCCTGTTGATCCTCACCCTTTCTCTGCTGGTCACCAACAAGTTTCTGCATGCTAACCCCTCACCAACCAATAAAAATTTTCAATCACTCAAGAGTGCCGAGTCTCTCCTCTTCCTCGGCGATAGCATTACCTACGGAGGCGAATACGTCGTGTTTTTTGAGCGATGGTTACGCGTCAACCATCCTGAACTAAAGGTAAGAATTCTTAACCAAGGAATCCCCAGCGAAACCATCTCCGGTCTCTCGGAACCAGGCCACCTCCGGCACGGGTTTGCCCGCCCTGATCTTCACGAGCGACTGGAACGAACCCTTAAAGCTCTGAATCCAGATATCGTGATCGCCTGCTACGGAATTAATTGCGGCATCTATCAACCCCTCAACGAAGGGCGTTTCAAAAAATATCAGCAAGGCATTGAACGCCTAAAAGAGAAGGTGGAAGCCCGAGGTGCGGAGATCATCTTTATGACACCTCCAGTCTATGATAAACCGGGATCGGGTTTTGATTACGATGATGTCATGTCAGTTTATTCAAAGTGGTTGGTTTCCAAACAACATGATGACTGGCGAGTAATTGACCTACACACCGTGATGAAAAAAGAGCTCACAAAAAAGCGAACTCAGGATCCCAATTTCAAATATTCCCGCGATGGAGTTCACCCGGGAAGCGAAGGCCACAAGTTAATGGCACAACAAATCATAGACTTCTTCGCAATCAATCCCCCTCTCCAAGATCCTCACCCTAATGCCTATGGAAGGATGATGATGTTCCTGCGGGAACGTATGCGCGTAATGCGGGATGCATGGTTGACGGAAATCGGGCATAAGAGGCCCATGAAAAAAGGCAAGTCGATCGCCGAGGCAAAAAAAATTGCCGCTGAAAACACTGACCGGATTCAACAAAACTTGAAAACTATCCTCAAGGAAACCGGACACGGAAAGACTGAGTAAAAAGACTCCTTGAAATACAAAGCCTTAAATCCATAAGCTTTCATGAACCACACTCACAGATCCTTTGTGCCTCTTGTTCTCTGGGTGGGCTTTATTATCGTTGCAGCCGCCCTCCATACCGTTAAAGCCAGATCCCCTGCGTCTGAGAATTTCTTCATGTGCTCACCTGGTAAAGTGATCTTCAGTGAAGCTTTTACCCCTGGCACCGTCAGTGATCGCTGGGGTATACGCGCACATTATAAGATTGACGATGGAATACTCACGAGAACTAACCACGAACCGGAAAAAACCGCACGCACTTTCCTCAAGGACTCCGCCTTT
>CALCSP010000497.1 GCA_937893785.1 uncultured Verrucomicrobiales bacterium | reverse complement strand
TGATCAGGTATGGTAACCGGATCACGTTCCAGTTTGCTAGTCGGATGCACCCGGCACTGCGGGAACGTCCGATGGTTTCTGGTGATGCCGTGCCATGAATGCCAATGCCGGGTTTGCTGATGCCTGCCCAGAGGATCCCAATCGGGCTGTTTGGGCCGGGGGGTAATTTAAAAGACTCATCACTGCGCTTTCCGGTATCGAGCATGCTCTGGTCCCAGCGGAATACCGGAGTCGTGATCATATTCCATATTTCCCATTTGCCACGGTGAACGAACTTTTCTTCCCCGGGTGTAATTGGGAAAGTGGCTATGAGCTTGTTGTTTTCCCAGATTACCGCGAGTTTCTGTGCGGTATCGACTATAAGTAATCTCTTGCTGAGGTTTTTATCCTTTGGGTAGGATTTGTTTAAAGACAGATTCTCGATTGCAAATGGAGTGACATTGGGCACTCGAATTTTTGAACCCGCAGCAACCTTATCCCAGTTTATTGAGGGATTGATTTTTTCCAGAAATTCATTGTCTGTATGATATCTCTCGGCCACAAATTCCTGAATGGAGCGGTAAGAGAGATAATCGATTTGAGCTTGGTTTTCAGGTTCGAATGGGACCGTCCCGACAAATCTGAAATTTTGCTCAGAGACGGTGTAGGTAGTGTAGATCTTTTTGACTTGTGAGTTGGCTCTACTGAGCACCAGGCTGAAGTTATTGTATTTTAGGCCTGCGATATAGTTATAGTGTGCAACAGCCTTACGGGTGAATTGGCCGATACGACCATCTATCACTCCAGGGCCGAAGTCTTGTTCATCAAGGAAAATCTGTAGCCTTATAATTTTTTCGGTTTCTGATTTTCTCGGTTCCGCTACAAAATCCTTTTTAGCTGCATTGCTTTGCGGTGTAACACTGAGCATTAGGGAACCCATAAACAGGGCAACACATTTAAACCGGAGCGTAAACATGACTCTTAAGGCGATTTGATACCAAGGAGCCGGCAGATGTTGTCGTGTAGTTGGCAATCGTGGTCCGATTCAGGGTTTGCTTGTGAGGTTGAAGGCTGCATGCACGAGATTTGCCGCTTCATCAAGCTGGCTTTCATCAATGGTCACTGCGGTCTTGATTTCAGAGGTGGAAATCATCTGAATATTGATGCCATTATCTGCAAGTGTAGCAAACATCTGGGCGGCAACACCCGAGTGTGAACGCATTCCTATTCCCACTACACTTAACTTACCAATGCCCTTCGTGGTTTCTATGAATACCGGATCACCGAGTTCCTTGACCAGTGGTTCGAGAGTTTCTCCAGCCTTATCCAGGTCAGAGCGATGAAGAGTGAATGAGATATCGGTTTTACCTGTTTTGGATACATTCTGAACAATCATGTCGATGATGACTCCGGCATCAGAGACGGCTCCAAAAATCTTGGCGGCTATTCCCGGGCTGTCTGGGACATTTTCAATGGTTACTTTCGCCTGTTCACGCTCAATGCTAACGCCTCGGACGACTACGGCTTCCATGTTTGGGTGTTCTTCGGTCACTATGGTTCCTGGGTTATTGTTTAAACTGCTGCGCACCTCAAATCGCACACCAAATTTCTTGGCAAATTCTACCGAGCGTGACTGCATGACCTTGGATCCTGAAGAGGCCATTTCGAGCATTTCATCATATGCAATCTCGTCAATTTTCCGGGCATCTGCAACCACGCGTGGATCACAGGTGTAGACGCCATCCACATCAGTAAGTATCTGGCAGAGATCCGCCTTAATTGCGGCAGCCATTGCAATAGCGGTTAAATCTGAGCCTCCTCTGCCAAGTGTCGTGATACGTCCTTCAGGGCTTTTGCCCTGGAAGCCGGCTATGATCACAATATGATCGTCGTCAAGGAGCCGGTGCACTTCATCAGGGGTAATGTTTGATATTCTTGCCTTGGTATGTTCTCCGTCCGTAGCAATTCCAGCTTGGGCTCCGGTCAGTGATATGGCTTTTCCTCCCATGGCATTAATTGCCATGGAACAAAGAGCGATGGTCGTTTGTTCCCCGGTAGCCAGCAGGACGTCCATTTCTCTGTCGGTAGGCTGGTTGCCTGAGGAGACTTGATCAGCAAGTTCAATAAGCTGGTTGGTAACTCCCGCCATTGCGGAAACCACTGCGACCACACGGTTACCGGATTTTTGAGTTTCAAGGATTCTCCGAGCTACATTCTGGATGCGATCGGGTGAACCGACGGAAGTGCCGCCATATTTCTGTACAATTAATGACAAGGCGATGAGTGATTATTGTGATGGTTTCTGTGCACAGCAAATACGGGATCATACCGACAAACAGCGGGTATGCTATCCTTTCAGCATATTTTCCTCAAGATAATCGCGCACGGCTTGGCATGTGGCAGGTAGGCTTGTATTTCTTGGTTCTTTTGCTTTCAGGGATTCCAGATAGGGATGTTCGGGTTTTTCATCAACAGCCTTGTGAATGGTGTCAGGAAACTTTGCCGGGTGGGCAGTGGCGAGTATCACGGTCGGAGTATCTGGATTGATGTCCTGAAAAGCACATGCGGTGTGAGGATCTGCAAGATAGCCTAGGTTTTCGCGCGTTGCACGGATGTTATAAAGGATACCATCATTATCAGTGCGGGTTGCGCTGAATTGCTCCGGATTAAAGTCTGGCAACTCTATAGTTTCTCCGGCTTTAACTCTTTTCATTATCTGCTTGGTTTGATCACTGGCCCCCTCAAGGTGGTAATGCAAGAAGCGCTCAAAATTTGAAGCTACCTGAATGTCCATTGATGGCGCGAGTGAATGGCTGACGCTTTCGGGTTGGTAACGTCCGTGGGTGAATAGGCGATATAGCAGGTCATTTTCGTTGGTTGCAACGACAAAACAATCTGCCGGCATGCCCATTTGAGCAGTAAGCCATCCGGCAAGAATATTTCCGAAGTTACCGGTTGGCACAACAAAGTGCAGCCCCTTCCGCTTGTCCTTAGCCAGTTGGTTGAAAGCATGGATGTAATAGACGCATTGTGCCAGGATACGAATTAGGTTAATTGAATTTACTGCTGATAAATGGGCTTTGGCCTTGAAATCAAGATCTCCGAAGAGTTCCTTTATGATGTTCTGTGCGTCATCGAACGAGCCATCGATAGCAATCGGGAATATGTTTTCCGCTTCAGTGCATGTCATCTGCCTCTCCTGAAGTTCCGAGATGCGGCCTTTCGGATAAAGAATGAATACCCGTGCTCCATTTTTCCCGGCCAGTCCATGGATCGCGGCGGAACCCGTGTCTCCTGATGTAGCCCCCAATACATTGACAGGCATACCGGTGCGGGATATCTGATCTTCAAACAGGTTACCCACGAGTTGCAGTCCAAAATCCTTAAAAGCAAGAGTGGGGCCGTGGAAAAGCTCTAAGACAAAGGTGTTCTCTGCTATTTGCACCAAAGGCGCAGGGTTTACCGGATCGATGAATGTTGAGTGAGAGCGCGTCATTAACGCTTCAATTTCTTCTAAAGGATGCTCATCATTGAATAATCGGAAGAAACAGGTCGCTAGTTCAGCGTATGGAATCGGTTTGGGCCTAATTAGTGAAGTGATATTTGGGAGTGTCTCTGGAACATACAGGCCGCCATCAGGTGCCATGCCGGCGGCGAACGTGTCGGCAAAACCAAGTGACGGTGATTCGCCTCTTGTGGAGTGGAAGCGCAAGGCGTGGAAGGGTTAATGTTCGAGGGTCTCTACACGGAGAAGAGTGTGCTCTGTTTCGACCGCCTCCAGCGCAAGGATCTTCCTCATAGCATTACTGACTTTTCCGTATTCAGCATCGTGGAGTAACAACACAAGCGGAATGTGCGTCGATGGCTCCTTGGGTTCAGGCTGGATCACGGAAAGGATGCCGATGCTGTTCTCACCCATGATATTGGAGATCTTGGCTAGGACACCGGGTTCATCGACAACACCAAGCCTGAGATAGTATTGAGAGATGGTTTCCTCAATGGGAAGGGCTACGCCATAGTCACCTTGAGGAACAAATCCTGTGCATCCAACCTCATTGATAAGGTTCTTAGCAGCATCAGCCAGATCGCTGATAACTGCACTGGAAGTTGCATCCTGACCGGCACCACTGCCGTAGAAGAGTGTTTCCCCAACAACGTTTCCGTGAACTGCTACGGCATTGAATACCCCATCAACAGATGAGAGGATATGCGTTCGGGGGATAAGACAGGGGGCTACCCTTACTTCGATACGTTCGTCGGCTTGATCTTGCCGAATGACTCCCAAAAGCTTTATCTCGTAGCCAAGACTGTCGGCAAAGGCAACGTCTTCAGAGGATATATCTTCGATTCCGGTTACCGAGATCTCCTCAGGTTTTAACCAGCGTCCGTAGGATAGCCATCCGAGTATAATGGCCTTGTGCCCAGCATCCCATCCATTGACGTCTAGGCTTGGGTCAGCTTCTGCAAAACCTTTATCACTAGCTTCCTGCAGCGCTTCAGCAAAACTGATGCCGGCTTTAGTCATTCTGGTGAGGATATAATTTGAAGTGCCGTTGATGATTCCGTAGATCGAATCGATCCTGTTGCCGACCAAGGCTTCTTTTACGGCTTTAATAATGGGAATGCCGCCGGCAACCGCGGCTTCGCAGTAGAGAGGTGTATTCTTTTCCTCGGAAAGCTCAATGAGCCTCTTGCCGTGTTTTGCCAAAACGGCTTTGTTGCCGGTAACCACTGCCTTGCGGGCATGTAGCGCTGCGCTGATTAGTTCAAATGCTTCCTCATCTCCTCCAATCAACTCGACAACAACGTCAATTGCAGGGTCATCTACCAGATCTCTCCAGTCTGTAGTCAGTATTTCTGGAGCAACCTTCACTTCACGTTGCCGGTTCAGGTCACGGACTGCCACTTTAGCGACTTGCAGTTGCGATCCCGTTCGTTCCTGCAAGATATCTTTATTGCGAATCAGGTTCTTGTACACACCGGAACCGACATTACCCAAGCCGGCAAGGCCGATATGAAGCTGTTTTGATGAAGTTTCCAAAATGTTTGAAATGGGCGTTAACTATCCGTTTCAGAGGCTAATAAGCAAGCGATTACAATGGTTTAGAGCCGCAATCCTTCTGGTATTCAATGAAAAATACATTACAAATTGGTTTATGAGGAAGACCGGATTGTTACTGGACCCATTTTTTCGGGATCATGATCCCGGAATGGGGCACCCCGAGTCAGTCGCTAGATATGAAGCGGTAAGCGGCATTCTGAAAATGCACGACATGGTAGAGAAATGCCATGCCTTGCCTCGGCGGGTGGCTACCAGAAAGGAAATACTCGCATGCCATGATCCTTTGTATTTCGACAGAGCAATGGCGGACATCAAGGAGGGGCGGCAGTTATTGAGCACAGGAGATACTCACGTGTGTGCCGCCTCTTTTGATGTGGCTCTTGCTGCGGCAGGTTCGGTGCTCAATGCTATTGACGGTGTTTTTGATGGCACTCTCAGTAATGCCTTTTGTGCCGTGCGCCCTCCCGGTCATCATGCGACAGCTGATCGGGGTATGGGATTTTGCATTTTTAACAATGTGGCAGTTGCTGCGCGTTATGCTCAGAGCAGGCACGGCGCTGAGCGAGTGGCTATCGTTGACTGGGATGTTCATCATGGCAATGGCACTCAGGATATATTCTATGAGGATGGTTCGGTTTTTTTCTTCAGTACACACCAATGGCCATGGTATCCCGGAACGGGTGCTAATACCGATACAGGGGAGGGGGCTGGTGAAGGTGCTACGCTCAACGGTCCGTTCCCTGCAGGTTCCGGCTATAAGCAGATTAACGGGATGCTGTGCGATCAGTTCAAAATGGCGATGGAGAAATTTAAGCCAGACCTGATCTTGATTTCTGCCGGTTTTGATTCTCGCATTGGTGACCCACTGGGTCATTTCACCCTCACCGATGCTCAGTTCATTGAATTAACGAAACGATTAATGGATATTGCTCACCAATATGCCGAGGGCAGGATTGTCTCGGTTCTGGAGGGTGGCTATAATCTGGAAGGGCTTGCAAATGGCGTAAAGGCGCATGTCACTCAGCTTATGGATTCCTGATGGATCCCCGGGAAACTATCCATTCTTATTTTTTCTCTTACTGGAAAGCCAGGAAAATATCGCTTCCGGAATCATCTCGTGCCCGCCGTTAAAGATAGTGATCCTAGCTCGGTTTGATGTGGCCCGCCAAAGGGGTTGTCGTTTTTCCCCATAGGAGGAATCATGATTTATCGACTGGAGCATAGAATCGGGAACAGATGGTCTAGAAGTGAAGCGTCTGATATTTTCGCTACTTATCTGATCTTCTTTTTTGGCAAGAATATTGAATGCTTCCAGAG
>CALCSP010000496.1 GCA_937893785.1 uncultured Verrucomicrobiales bacterium | reverse complement strand
TGAATCCCGCCAAGAAAAAAAACGCCCCTGAGTATCCAACAGCAGCAGCGGGTGTCGGTGTCTTATTCCGTATCTCGTTTGTCGTGTAGGTTCTCGCTGTGCTCTACACAACCCATACCTGTCACCCTGAGGACGACGTGTCGTCAGGTGGGTATGTCGTTTTCCAATTATGAATACTCAAAGGCCCTGTGAGGCTTCGCAGTGTTTTGACGGACACGTCACCCATCCTTCGAAACAAAATACGTCACAGCCAAAGCTAGTGTTAAAAATGCCTCATATATGCACCCAATCACAGTGAGGTGATTTCGTTATGAGTTCACTCCTACCCCACAAACCCGGCGGGGGGGCTGCCGGGTCCGAAAACCAGACCACAGCGGTGCGGGTTTGCGTGTGTGGGTCAAATGACAAAAGCGAACACTATCATCGCCCACTCGCTAACCGCATAAAAACCGAGTCTGTCTGGCAACCGGTTTCAGCGGTTGGTGTTCACGCACTGGCCGGTTTTTCTATCAGGGCACGGCATTGCCAACTGACAACAATGTGTGATTCAATGCGACCATGAACTCAACTCGCTGGTATATCCTCGCAGTGGCAGCTCTCATCGCCTACATATACGTATCAATTCGCCAGGGCCGATACTTTATCTATACCGAGGGGATTGTAACTGATTCGTGGACTGGCATATCCTACAAGTCAAAATTGATCGATTTTGACGCCACTGAAACTGAGTGACCTATGGACCAGTGGGAAATGAATGAGCCACAGCTTGAAATCCAGCCGGTCGTGCCACTGCCAACTGATGGCCTTGGCGTTCCTGAAAGTCAAATCCCAGAAAGAAGTCAGGCCTCAGAAATTAGAAGAAAGATTCCAGAAGAGTTCTAGGAATGATCATCGTCAAATGGGACATTGATAACAGTTACGGCAAGATCCACACCGTCCAGCGGGAGACCCTCCAAAACCTGGAAGCCTTCCTAAAACTAGTCCGTGAAGACTGTAAGCTAGACACACCGCCCATCACCGCCTCCGAGGATCTGCAGGACCATCTGCGTAACCAACGATTTGCCCGAGATTACAAAACGGCCCATGTTTTGTAATTGATGCAATCCAACGCGGGGTTAGTGTCAGATTTATGCTCATCATTTTAGCCGCCATCATTATGGGTAAGGTAGCATCCATGGAGGGCAGATCATCCATCGGATGGGGCATTACGGCTTTATTGATATGTGCCTTCATACCCATACCGTTATTTGGTATCCTTCTGGGGATGGCAATGACCTACGCACTCATGTTTGCCATGAACCTCATGCAAAAATGACCACCAAGCTGAGGTAGTTCCAACTTTCTTCAGATTTCTTGCCGCCAAGTAGTGGCTAGATGTCATACACCTCATCATTGGGTTGACAGTGACCGGGATGTTAGCCACAAAAACTCCGTCGAAAGACCTAACAAACCCGTAACAAAAAAGACGAGACCTGGTAGTTCCCAGTGCGGCTGGTCGGAACCCAATACGCCCCAAAACGTTGAGGTTGTTGAGTTTTTCGTGGGAGATCATCCCGTGAAGCTTCGAATCCTTTTAGCCGCACCATCCTTCTAACGATATCTATCCTTGAACCCCGGGGAGTCTTTTTTCATGACGGGCAGGATATCCGACTCCCTGTATCGAGCCTGCTCATTTGCAGTAACTTGTCATGGGTTTCCTCTATCGCCAATCGGCGAAACTGGTTACAATAGACTTAATCAATCGTTCAAATCCTCCGATAGTCTGTAGCGGATGCGAGGTCCATTTCTTTCGCTTCGCCTCTGGCTCAACCATGCATCATCATCTATCCATCACCCTCATCGCATGCCTTCTGCTGAGGTGGCCTGCCTTCATCGAGGCTGCTGAGTCCGACAAGGGGCCGAACCTGGGAGAAGATGATGTCTCGGCCGAGGTGGAAGCGCTTTTGAGAGATGCACGTCATGGCAAGCCCGATGCGCAGACCAAGGTGGGTCATGCCTATCGGGATGGGGATGGGGTGCAACAGAACATTGAGGAAGCCATCAAATGGTATACTTCGGCCTCGGCGCAGCAGGAGCCGGAGGCACTCCATGCTCTGGGGCTCTTGCACTGCAACGGCAATGGAGTGCTACAGGATTTCCCCAAATCCAAAACGTTTTTTAAAAGGGCTTCCGACCTTGGCTTTGCCGATGCCAGTGAGACCCTGGCTCTGCTCGCCGGGCATGGCATGGGAGAAATTCAGGATATCCCATTGAGCCATCAATGGACTCTCAAAGCAGCGGAACAGGGCAAGCCCAGCGCCATGCTCAGATGCGGGCGGCAGTATGAGAGGGGAGAGGGAGTCGAACCCGACCTCAAGGAGGCCTTTGGCTGGTATTTGAGAGCTGCCGAGTCTGGCCTTCCTGAGGCTCAGCACCTGGCAGGATTTTCTTACTACCTTGGTAAGGGTGTGGATCCTGATCCAGCGGCTTCCTTCGCCTGGTTGCACCTGGCGGCGGAGAAAAAGGCCAGTGGAGCTGCAGAAGCCCGGGATATGGTGGGATCGACACTGACCCAAAGCCAGGTGACTCGGGCTTGGGATTTGATGCAAGCATTCAGAAAGCAGGCCCTACCTGTCGAGGAGTCGGAGGACTCCGTCTCTGAACCCTCACCTTCGGAGCCCTAAGCTTGCCTGGGCTGGATTCAGGCCACCCTCTACTGTCGGTCCAGGGCTCTGGCTTCCAGCCACAGCCAGTCACTCATTCGGTTGAGGTAAACCATGATCACCCGATTGTCGATGGGGGAGCTATGATGCAGGGCGCATATCTTCCTCTCAGCGCGGCGGCAGATGGTTCTCGCCCAATCCGCCAGCGAACCCAGTTCACTGTCTCCGGGTATACTCCATGTCGTGAAAGGGCCCAGTTGCGATTCTAGATCCCTGATGCGCGATTCGATGAACTCAAGGTCGCTTTCGGTGATGCACTGATAGCCCGACTCCTTGTATTTGGCCATCAACTCGGGTGGTGTGGACACTTCGCCCATCAAGCCAATGAGCTGCTTTTGGACCGTCAGGATGCGTTCTTTCAGATCCGGTGCGGTTTCTGGTTTGCCACGCAGCATGCCCATGGCGGTGCTCAGCTCGTCGACGGCTCCGTAGGCATCCACCCTGGGGTCCTCCTTGGGGACCTCTCGATTGAACATCAAACGGGTATTTCCCTGGTCGCCGACTTTCGTGACAATACTCATGCGCACACCATACCGTTGGATGAAGCCAAGACAAGGATTGGGCCACAAAAAAACCGGATGACCTGCAGAAGGTTCATCCGGTTCATGAGTGTTTGGGGCCTGCCTCAGTGCGTGTAGGTGATGGTCAGGGCATCCCCCTCAACGGAGACCGAGTCGATGGCAAAGCTTGCTGCCGAGGCTGGTGGCACCAGAATCTTGAAAAACTGCATGGCAGCGGTGGCTGGCACGGTGATTTTACCGGGTTCAAAAACGGCCCCTGTCACTTCCGTGTAATCACCGTTCACGGTGGCTGCCCCCGCAATGCTCAGGGTCTCTTCCGGTGGCGCTTCTTCCTCGGTGGCTGGCACAAAAAGAAGGTAATTCAAGGAGGTGGTGTTGTTGACTCGGTTGTCATCTTCCGTCCCAATGGACAGCCGCATGGTTTGTTTGCCATTCAGGTTGAGTTTGAGGCGGCTTCCGCCCTCACCGGTCAAAGCGACAAACCGGTAGTTGGACTTGATGCCCATATTGGGCATTTGAAAAGTGCCCAGGCGTTCGGTCGATTGGTTGGTGCCAGAGGTGTTGCCGCTGACCTGGTCCAGATAAATGGATTGGGTGGCTCTGGATGCGGCCCTGAGATACACGTGATATTCTCCATCCGGAAATTCTCGGGTGTAATTCATCCATTCTCCTCCACGGGTCCCGGTGACTTGATATTCGGGCAAGTCCACGTCAAGAGATGCCTTGCGTGTGGTGTCGTTGACTGCGGGGTCCTGTCCATCTGGCTGGGCGACATTGGCTGTTTCGGAGGATCCCGCCTGCGTGTTGACTGGATCCCAGGCCCGGTAAATGGCAAGGGCTTCTTCACCCGCTGTATCGCTGTAGTCAAAGAAATCCACATCGGGGATACCCTCTCGGTCCAGGTAGGCCTGGTCGCCACTGTTGACACTCTGTCCGGATTCCTTGAATCCTGATGGAACGGGGCGGTTGATATAAGAACCGCCATTGTAATTGTAATCCTCTGCCTCAATGACCATGACCTCATTGGAGGTCAGATAGCTTTGCTCGAAGGTGTCGAAAGTCCACTCGGTGCGGCCAACGTTCTGGTTGCCGGTTAATTCCAGCACCGCATCGTAAACACGGTTGGCTTCCAGACTGTCATAGGACACCTTGAGCTTGTTTCCATCGGTGGACTGGCTGATTTGTGCGGTGCGATCGATACCGTTGAGCGTCAAAGTGACCTCGGCTCCGCTGGTTCCCTCTGGCAGCAGAATGTCTGCATGCAGACCGTCGGTCGCCGACTGGTAGGCCGATCGGTTGGCCGGGCTCAAGGCAACAACGTAGGGTTCTCCAGAGAAACCATAGTAGGCTTCGTTGGCAATGGTAGCAGGGGTTTCTGCAGACGTGTAGTAATTGTCGAAGGTGGAGTCAGCGATTCCGATGTCGCTGTCGGTGGCCTCGCCGCCTCGATAATAGTTGAAGAGCCCTGCCATCCCCTCACTGTAGGTTTCGTCCACACCACTGTAGGTCACCACTGGCTGGCTCAGGTCGAGGTGGTCGTAAACTTTACCGGTAAATGTGTTTCCGGCGACTTCTACGACGATGCGGTAGTCGTGGCCGGTTTCCAGAGTGATGTCTGCAGCACCAATGGTTTCCACTGCTGCTTCATCCGTGACCGAATTGAAATGGATCTGGGCCCGGTTGCCGGAGGCTTGCTGAGGATCGTAGTTGAGCACATAACCGGTTGTCTGCCCCAGACCGATGTTGTCGACCCGAAGGATGAGCCCGAAGGCTTGATCCACTTCGTTGACCCAGTCCAGAACATCCACCGCCGCGTAAAAGTCAGAATATACAGGCGTGCGGAAGGTGAAACTACGACCGGGGCCGGCATCCGGGACAGCAGGCGCCGGGCTGAATAGCCGGTAGCCTTTGTTGCCCTCTCCTACATCCGGAAAGGTGAACACCGAACTGGCTCCCACAATGTCCAGGGGACTGAATTGCTCCCAGCCATCATCGTTGCCATCATTGAAGTCATCAAAAACGACTTGAGCTTGAGTCAGTGTAGTGAAGGTCAACAACACCGCCACTGCCCCACGACACAGG
>CALCSP010000495.1 GCA_937893785.1 uncultured Verrucomicrobiales bacterium | reverse complement strand
TCCGTGAAAAATACGGGGAGCGCCGGGTTTCCCACATCATAACATTTGGTACTTTGGGCGCAAAGAGTGTGGTTCGTGATATAGGGCGTGTGCTCGGATGGAGTTATGGAGATGCGGATCGCCTAGCCAAGATGATTCCTGCTGAGTTGGGTATTACACTTGCAGGAGCACGTAGGAAAAACGCAGACCTTAAAAGGGCCATTGATACTGAACCGGCTACCGCACAGCTATGGGAGACCGCCGTTAAGTTGGAGGGATTGACACGCGGTGTTGGGATTCATGCGGCGGGTGTCGTGATTGGGGGAACTGATCTGGATGAGCATGTGCCGCTTACGAGGGGTAATGACGATGAGGTCGTGACTCAATATGCCATGAAGCCATTGACTGAGCTGGGGATGCTTAAGATGGACTTCCTTGGGCTCAAGACGCTGACCGTCATTCAGGATGCTGTAGACCTTATTCGGCAACACACAACAGGGTTTGAGATTGCTACGATTTCCCTCGAGGATGAGATGACCTACAGGTTGCTCAACGCTGGTGAAACCTGCGGTGTTTTCCAGCTAGAAAGCGGCGGAATGGTTGCTCTCTGTAAGCAGTTCGGCGTTGATTGCATTGAAGATATCATTGCTCTCATTGCCCTTTATCGACCGGGCCCCATGGACCTGATTCCTGATTTTATTGACCGGAAGAAGGGCAAGAAAAAGGTCGAGTATCTTCACCCCCTGCTAGAGGAAGTTTCTAGAGAGACTCACGGGATCCTGATTTATCAGGAGCAGGTGCAGAAAGCGGCTAACCTTTTGGCCGGCTACAGCCTTGGAGATGCTGACCTGTTGCGTCGTGCAATGGGCAAGAAGGATCCAAAGGAAATGGCGCGCCAGCGTGACGTTTTTGTTAGCGGTTGCTCACGAGAAAATGAGATCCCGGAGAAACAGGCAAACGGAATCTTTGACCTGCTGGAGAAGTTTGCAGGCTATGGCTTTAACAAGTCACACTCGGCGGCATACGGCTTGATCAGCTACCAGACTGCTTTTTTGAAGGCCAATTATCCTGTTGAATTCATGGCTTCCCTGCTTTCAAACGAAATCAACAATACTGACAAAATTTCAGTCTTTGTGGAGGAATGCAAAAACATGGGCATTAAGGTTTTGCCTCCGGACATCAATAAAAGCCAACTAAAGTTTGCGCCTGACTTGGCCGGAGGAGCGGAATCCAAGGCTATCCGTTTTGGTTTGGCTGCAGTTAAGAATGTTGGCAGTGCAGCCATGGAAGCGGCTATCTGTGAACGTGATGCAGGAGGCGAATTCACAGGCGCCGAGGACTTTGCCAAGCGTCTTGATTCCAAATCAGTGAATAAGAAAAACCTGGAATCGCTGGTTCGTGCAGGAGCCTTCGATTTTTCAGGTGAAGACCGGGCACGCCTTTTCTCCCGCCTTGAAAATATTATGGCAGCAGCTTCCAGTGCCCAGAAAGATCGTCTTGCAGGGCAGGTGTCACTTTTTGGCGATGATGCAGATTTTGGTTCGGCTCCAGAGCCTTCCATAGGTGCCGGAGAAATTGCATTTGTGCCTTGGAGCCAAGATGAAATCTTATCCGCCGAACGTGAGCTACTGGGTTTTTATGTGACAGGTCATCCTCTTGATGCTTACCGCTCATCGATTCTGTCTGGAAAATACCGACGATTGTCCGAATTACAGGAGCTAAAAGAATCCCGGAAATATGACTTTGCCGGACGTATTGCCGCGGTTGATAAGCGCTTCACAAAAAAGGCAGGGAAGCCTTTCGCCATTTTGTCTTTTGAGGAGTTTACCGGCCATACTGAAGTGATGGTTTGGAGTGAGGTTTTTGAAAAATCCATCGCGATGCTGGAAGTCGGTAAGGTGGTAGTTCTCACTGCCAAAGTTGAAATGGATTCCATTTCTGATTCGAAGCGCCTTACTGCTGAAAGGATGAAAATTCTTGAAAAACCACTGGCTGCCAGTGATCCCGTGAGCACTGGCGTAAACCATGAACAATCGGGTAAGATAAATGGTAGCGGGTTGGATACTGCGGAGCTGATTCTTTCATTGCGTAGTGGCGAGCATACCTTGGAAGACCTCCGCAAAATTCGTTCCATCGTCTCTGAAAATAGCGGAGAGACGCCTCTGCATTTTCAGGTTACCAGTCGTAATGGAAAAGGGGTGCATTTGGTGGCAGCGGAAAAGTATAAGGTAAAGGACTGTGAGTCACTTAGAGGGCAACTTGCAAATTGGATAAATAATTGATTTACAATGTATTATAAATTCATTGCAGAAGTTTAGCTCCTCTTTCCTGCCTTATATTTTTCATATCCAGTAATTTAAGTAACCCTTACTAAAATAAGTTTGTTCAAAATTTATTGAACAACCTCCCTTTGGCGGTAGTTTCCTCAACTCAGGAACATGTCCGCCGAAGCCAGATCAGCCAACCAAGCACGTGTCAGCATTCATGCTGAGGACATTCCTGTTGCGGGGCAGGAGGAGATATCCCCATTGCAACTGGAGGTCATTGAGCTTTTCGTTCATGCGGTAAAGGTTTTGGGATTGCCAAAGTCTGTCGGTGAGATTTATGGGCTGCTCTTTATTTCACCAGAGGCGATGCCACTTGATGTGATTGTTGCCCGGCTCGGCATATCGAAGGGCTCGGCAAGTCAGGGATTGCGCTTTCTTCGAAACCTCGGTGCTGTTCAACTCTTTCAGGTTGCCGATGACCGGCGGGAGCATTTTGAAGCGGTTACAGAGTTAAAGAAGCTGGCTGCCGGTTTCATTAATGGGGAAATCAATCCTCACCTCGAAAGTGGTACGCAGCGCTTGGAAAAAATCCGGAAGGCTGCAGTAGCGGATACATCGGAGAATGGGGCCTTTTACAGGGACCGCCTGGCCCGCCTTGGCAATTGGAGACGAAGGGGAGGATTGCTTTTGAAAATAGTGAGCCGGTTTCTGGGGAGGACAACGAAGAAGTAATGGCAGCAGGATTACAGGTTGGAAAGGATTGGCGGCAGAAGTATCTCTGGTATGCGGTTCAGACACGTGCCAAGTCAGAACATATTGCTGCAGCCTCTCTTTCCAGAAATGAAGGTATCGAGGTCTACTGTCCCCGCCTTAAATTTCAGCGGCAAACCCGTAGGGGCAGGGTATGGTTTACCGAGGCGCTTTTCCCCGGGTATATTTTTGCCAGGTTCATGGTAGCTACCCATATGCGTGCTGTCAGTTATGGCACTGCCGTCACAAGGGTCCTGCAACTCGGGGATCGGTATGCCAGTGTTCCCGATTCAGCGATTGACCAGATACGGGAGCAAATGGGCGGGGATGATACTCGTAAACTTGAGCCCAGTGCCAAAGTTGGAGAAGAGGTGGAGATCACGACCGGCCCATTGCAGGGCATGACGGCAACTGTTACCGGCTTAATGCAAGGTAAGCAGCGGGTAAGGTTACTGATCGAATTTCTTGGCCGGGTCAGCGAGGCTGAATTGTCGGTTCACGATGTGCAGAGTGAACGGGTGCCGCAACAACGCTTCGCGTTTGGCTGA
>CALCSP010000494.1 GCA_937893785.1 uncultured Verrucomicrobiales bacterium | reverse complement strand
TCCGGTTGCATGGCTAGGAAATACAGCACGTTTACAAAGTCCTCAGAGGTGCCGGGGAGGTTTGCTGGTAAGTAGTGATGGCGTTGTGATGCGGTGCGATATGCTTGAGCCAGGTTATGTATCCCTGCCGGTGATATTTCCTGAGAATGAAATTACCATAGTGCCAGGTAGTATGATTGAATCCGTTGCTCTGACCAAAGGGCTAGAAATTGTCAATTCCTGCTCAAATGTTTTTAAAAAAAATCCAGTTAGGTTGCAGTCTCTAAGGGTGACTAGCCCGTATTCCCTTGTAGGTTACCTGAATACAGGGACTGAGGTGATCTTTGGACTTGAGAATATCCACCGCCAGGTAAGTAATTTGAAGGTCTTGCTTGATGAAGGCACTCGTCGGGGAGAAGCTCTAGCAACTGTTAACCTTTTACCTAAGAAAAATATTCCTGTGCGCTTTACTGAGCTAGAAGTTTCCTCTTCCCCGGGTTCCGTAGTAACACCTGCAGTTCCAGAATTGAACGCGTCTAGTAGGAAAAAGGGAGGCAGGCGTGTTTACCGAAGCATCCCAAGATCAGTGAAGAAACCTGGGAATCCGTCATTCTAGGGGTTGACTAATGGGAAGTAATCGACGTTATCGAATTGAGTTCTGATGGCAAAATCCGCGATCTATGTCGGCCTTGAGATAGGGACATCCAAGATATGTGTTGTCGTGGGTGAGGTTCGTGCTGATGACTCCATCAAAATCCTCGGTGTCGGGCAGGCGGCATCAAGGGGGGTACGTAAAGGCGAGATTGTCGATTTTGAAAATGCCCAAGCCTGTCTACATGATGCCTTGGTTCGTGCTGAAGACCGTAGTGATGTCATGATCAATAATGTGTTCCTTGCGATTACGGGTGCTCATATTGAGAGCTTCAATAATAAGGGGACAATGCGTATCCCTGAGGAGCAAGATGAGATAACCGATGAAGACCTTGAGGAAGTAAAGGAGATTGCAAGGGATGTGGATATCCCTCAAGAGAACGTATTCCTTCATAGCATTGTTCGGGATTACTTTGTGGATGGGCAGGAAAAGATTAATAATCCTACGGGAATGCTTGGAAAGGTGCTTGAGGCTGATTATCACATTATTCATTGTATCAAGACCCGGGTGCAGAACACGATCCGTTGCGTTAGGGAAATTCCGTTGGATGTGGAGGACGTAGTCTTTAGTCCATTTGCTTCTGCGCAGGTTGTTCTGACCCAAGAGCACAAGGATCGTGGGGCTTTGCTTATTGATATTGGTGGAGGAACTACCGATTACGTCATGTATCATGGTGGATCTATTTCCAGTTCAGGCTGTATTGGTGTGGGTGGGGACCATATAACCAATGATATTTCCGTGGTAATGAAGATCCCTCTCACCAAGGCCGAGAGACTCAAGGTTAAATACGGGTCGGCGATTCTTTCTGAGGAAGCGGATTCTGATCCGATTATTATCGATGATGACCCGCAACTTGCCGGGCGCGAAATTGACGCTGAACTGCTCAATGAAATTATTAATGCAAGGATGGGAGAAACGCTTGAGCGTTTGCGTGACCAATTATCGGGTAATGGAGAGTTGGCAGCGCTGGGAGCCGGTGTTTTTCTAACAGGCGGGTGCAGTAAGTTACGCGGACTTGACAGGCTGGCTGAGCAAATTTTCAATCTTCCGGTTTCGCGGGGGAATATTGATAATATGAGTGGTGCTTCAGCAGCCTTTGAAAATCCTCAATATTCTACACCAATGGGATTGATCCGTTATGCCCAGATAATGGCGGCAAATCGTCCCAAGCTCTCTCCGATTCAGCGCCTTGGGAAAAAGCTTGGCGGTATTTTCCGAGGCACTAAACTGATCATTGTGGTGGGGCTCTCGATGATAGGAGATTTGGCCAATGGATTGATAATTATTTAAACGTAGAACCAATAAATATACTGACTAATGCTTGAATATGAACGCAACCCGTCGGATGGAAAATCCGTGTTAGCCCCCGGGCAGGTAAAGGTAATTGGAATTGGAGGAGCTGGTTCTAATGTGCTGGATCGCATCGCGCTTGAGGGAATGGATGAGGCGGAACTCTTGACTCTGAATACGGATGTTCGGGCTCTAAATACATCCGTTGCAAGTGACAAGATACAGATTGGCAAAAGCCTCACCCATGGATTGGGAGCTGGTGGCGATCCGGAGCGTGGAGAAGAGGCGGCTAAGGAGTCACTTGATGAGATCCGTGCAGCAGTCGAAGGAAAGTCCCTTGTTTTCATATGTGTCGGCCTTGGTGGAGGAACCGGTTCCGGTGCGGCTCCTGTTGTGGCGAAGCTTGCTAGTCAAGCGGGTGCATTCGTGGTTGCTTTTGTAACTGTGCCATTTTCCTTTGAGGGCAGACGTAGGATTTCCCAGGCTCAGTCCTCATTGGCTAAGCTTGAAGCATGTACAAACGGGTTGGTGACTTTTGATAATGACCGGATGGGGGGGTTGGTGTTGCCGACAGACGGAATTCAACATGCATTCAGTGCGGCAGACCAAGTGATTAGTCAGAGTGTGCGGGCCATTACCAAACTTGTTTCCCAACCCGGGTTGGTGCGTATCGGTATGGATGATCTCCTGACGGCTCTTAAGAATGATAGCTCAAGGTGCCTGTTTGGCTTTGGTCAGGCAGAAGGGGAAAATCGTGCTCAGGATGCCTTGAAGGCAGCATTGAAGAGTCCGCTTCTTGATCAGGGGAGAATGTTGGATTACTCCAGCAGCCTTATTGCCCATGTATGTGGCGGGGATAATATGACGCTTTTTGAGGTGGAGTTGCTCATGGATGAACTTTCGAGGCATGTCAATGATGATGCGCATATCCTTTTTGGAGCGGCTGCTGACAGCAGACAAGGGGAGAAGCTGAGTGTGACAATTATCAGTTCTGTCGGAGCTGGAGTACCAATCAGTTCACAATCTGGTGATCATGCGCAGGTGATTGAGAAGGTTGATGAAACGGATTTTGAATTGGAGCCAGAGCCAGAGCCAGAGCCAGAGCCAGAGCCAGAGCCAGAGCCAGAGCCAGAG
>CALCSP010000493.1 GCA_937893785.1 uncultured Verrucomicrobiales bacterium | reverse complement strand
CTCCATTGCTCTTGCTTATTCAATCATCTTTGGTAAAGGGGTGAATGCAATCACTGTGATTACTGACTTTGATTCATTTCATTTCTGAGCTCATTGAGAATGATCGATATGCCCATTTACTACGACAGCCATATGCATACTCCATTATGCAAGCATGCCATAGGCGATCCCGTTGAATATGCAAAGACCGGCATAAAAAAGGGGCTGAAAGGTATAATTATGACATGTCATAGTCCTATGCCTGACGGTTTCTCGGCAGATGTCAGGATGGCTCCAGATGAACTGTCTAATTATGTTCAAATGGTAGAGCTTGCGGCAAAAGAGATGGAAGGCAAAATTGATGTTAAACTTGGACTAGAGAGTGATTGGTTTCCCGGCATGGAGTGCTGGCTTTCAAAATTGCATCAGCAGGCTGATTTTCATTTTATTCTTGGCTCAGTTCACCCCTTTACTCGTGAATATAAGAAAGCTTTTTTAGGTGATGATCCGTTAGCATTCCAAGCAATTTACTTCAACCATCTTGCAGATGCGGCCGAAAGCGGTCTTTTTGACTGCATATCCCACGCAGATATTGTCAAAGTCATGCTTGGTGACAAATGGGATTTTGAAGCGTCAGTTCCAATAGTTGAAAAAGTTTTGGACCGCATTGCAGCAACGGGTATAGCTATGGAGCTGAATACTTCGGGGCTTAATAAAAGCTATCCAGAGATGAATCCTGGTGAGCGTATGCTTAATATGATGCAGTCAGTTAATATCCCGGTAGTTGTCAATTCCGACTCCCATAAGCCAGAAAGGGTAGGGGCAGACTTTGACATGGCATTTGATCTTCTTGAAAAAGTAGGATTCACTGATGTCAGTTATTTTAATAACAGGGAAAGGGTTGATGTTTTAATCAGCGACGCCCGTCAATCAATGTTTTTTGGTGAGTAGCTCGAGCGTTATAAATTTCTTTCCTCATCGACTCAATTAATACCCTTATGAGAATAAAATCTTTTTGTGGGCTTGTCCCCGGCGAAGGTAAAACGTCAAGTGTAGCGGCTGTCCCTTATGATGTTGTTGATGCCGCAGAAGCCCGCGCATTAGCAAATGGCAATCCTGATAGCTTATTGAATGTTTCCAGAGCAGAAATCAACTTTCCGGAAACTACTGATCCTTATTCGGAAGAGGTCTATTCAATGGCTAAGAAGAATTTAGAAGACCTTGTCGGCCGACGTGCACTTGTTCGTGAATCCGATGAATGCATGTATTTGTATCGCCAAACGATGGGGGACCATTCGCAAGTGGGACTGGTCGCTGTTGCGCATGTAGATGATTACGAAAATGAGATCATCCTCAAACATGAGAAGACCCGTCCTGCAAAGGAGGATGACAGAACCCGGTTGGCTTCCGAGATTGGAGCGCATCTTGGTCCTGTATTCCTAACTTACAGAGGGCAGCAGCAAATTGATGCTGCTGTAGCTTCAACGATTGATGGCGTTCAACCTCACTCACACTTTGTTGCAGAAGACGGAATCACACACGAAGTTTGGCGCGTTTCAGAGGGAAAAGAGTACACTGAACTTTTTAATTCTGTTAATGTTTGTTATGTAGCTGACGGTCATCACAGGAGTGCCAGTGCTGCTCGTGTTTGTGCTCAGCGAAAAAAGGAAAATCCTAATCACACAGGACAAGAGGATTATAATTGGTTTCTGGTTGTTCTCTTTCCTGCTGATCAACTTAAAATATTGCCCTATAACCGGGTGGTCAGAGACCTAAATGGTCACGCTCCTGAACAATTCCTACAGGCTGTCTCTCAGCAATTCAAAGTATGTCCCACGGATTCAGGCCCCGTTGATGCACCAGGAAAGGCGAAAATGTATCTTTCTGGCCAATGGTATGAACTTTCTTGGCAACGATCTGTCGACGACCCTGTTTCCTCACTTGATGTAAGCGTCCTCCAGGATCGCCTCCTTCGTCCTATTCTTGGCGTAAATGACCCACGAACCGATTCAAGGATTGACTTTGTTGGCGGAATAAGAGGGACTGCTGAGTTGGTGGATCGAGTCGATAATGGTGATAGCCGAGTTGCGTTTGCCCTTCACCAGGTAAGTATTGATCAATTGATGGATGTCGCTGATGCAGGCGATATAATGCCACCGAAAAGTACATGGTTTGAACCCAAATTACGTTCAGGATTGTTTATCCACACATTCTGACACCACCTTTTCTTCTAAAACGAGCTGTTTGAAAGTGGCCAGAGGTTTTTAGTTGGGTGTGTCTGAGGTAAGTGGCCATTTCCCTTCAATGTTGAGATTTTTGGGGGGGGATAACTTGACTTGAGTTACTCCAATATTTTTTTGTCCGTATACTATTGGGACGACTGTAAAATACATTAAGTCTTTCACTGACTGTCTGACATGAATCAAAGCGGCAAAAAAAGGTTTGGAGAGTTCAAAT
>CALCSP010000492.1 GCA_937893785.1 uncultured Verrucomicrobiales bacterium | reverse complement strand
GGCAAGGTTTGCCTCATGTAGTGGGCTGTCTGTTCTTTTAATTGATGCCTGTCGTTCGGTCGGAGTTCCTGCCCGTTTCGTTGGTACTCCATTGTGGTCGAACAAGCGGGGGAATCACAGTTGGGTTGAAGTCTGGGACGGCAGTCAATGGCAGTTTACTGGAGCCTGTGAATACAATCCTGCCGGTCTGGGAAAAGCTTGGTTTGCTGGAAATGCCGCGAAAGCTGTTAAAGATGACCCGCGTCATGCCATCTATGCTTCCTCATGGGCAAAAGCAGAAACGCGCTTTCCACTGGTTTGGGATCTGGGAATTGATTATGTGCATGCTAAGAATGTGACCGATCGGTATGCCGGGAAGAAAATCAACCGGGTGTTTATCGACCTTTTAGCGCACCCGGGTGGGGGACGGGTCGCAGCAGATGTTGAGGTTTTCTGCAAGGGAAAGAGGGTTGCCTCGGGAAGGACGCGGGACTCAAAAAATGACACCAATGATATGTTTGGTATTGCATTGCGGAGCGGCGATGAGCATGTGCTGAAGGTATTGCTGAGTGATACTGATGTGTTGGTCAGAAAGTTTAGGCCCAGCGGCAAGGAGGATGAGCGCATTGAGTTATTCATTGAAAAGCGGCAATAGTGAACATCACCGAGTCCTTGAGATTTGTTGCGCCTCGCTTGAGTGCGTGATGGCAGCCGATGCAGGTGGGGCTGATCGTATTGAACTTTGTGAAAACCTTGAAGTAGGCGGAATCACCCCTTCCAGAACACTATTTAAGGAGGCCAGAAGAGCGACAGCGTTGCCGATTTTTCCCTTAGTGCGCTGCCGTGCTGGGGATTTTCGGTTCACGCGACAGGAAATCGCCGAAATGACCGAGCAGATTGAGCAGATGCGTGAGATTGGTGCAGATGGAATTGTTTCTGGAGCCTTGAACAAGGAAGGCAAGATCGACTTAGAAGCCACTGCCGGATTTATTGAAGCGGCAGGGCCTTTACCTTTCACCTTTCATAGAGCATTTGATGAGCTTGATGATTTTGTGGGGGGGGTCGCGCAGTTACGGGAGCTTGGAGTCGAGCGCATACTCAGTTCAGCAGGGTTTTCCCGAGCCTCAGACGCACCTGAGCGCCTTAAAAAATTGGCTGTTCATGCCGGGCAAAAACCGCTTCTACTTGCCTGTGGCGGCATCCGTTCCGGTAATATTTGCGCGTTGGCACCAGTAGAGGACATCAGGGAGTTTCACTCCGCTGCGACCGGTGCCGGAAGTGGTGTGGATGAG
>CALCSP010000491.1 GCA_937893785.1 uncultured Verrucomicrobiales bacterium | reverse complement strand
TTTTTTAACCTCAGCCTCTGCCAGAGACTTCGCCTCATCCTGCGCCTTGACCTCCCAGCCCGCCTTCAGCTTGTTTTCCTCGGCCACCTGGAACTCCGGCATCTTCTTATCCATCGCCTCCTGAGAGGTTTTCTCGGCCTCCTGGGCCTTCTTTACGCTCTCAAGGTCAGCCTTCAGCTTCTTTTCCGCCTCATCAAATTGCTTCTTACGCTCATCTCCCAGTTTGGTTGCAACGGTCAACACCGAGGCAGCAGCCTTATCCTGCCTTATTGCCCTCCAGGAAGTCTTCGCGTCAACTACCAACTTGCCGCTTGCCCCATCCCAAAGCTTCAGTGTGTCATTACCTGAAACGGAAGCAAAGCGCGAACCATCAGAGGACACAGCTATCATGCGCGGCACACTTCCATTGCCAATCTGCTTTACTTGCTCTCCCCCTGAAACATTTATTTTCCAATGCCTGAGCGTGCTATCCAAACCCGCAGAGAGCAACTGGCCACCACTCTCGTCAAAAACACGAAGAGCAACCACCGCCCCTTGATGCCCTTTGAGCTCAACAAATCCCATACCTGCATCCCCTCCCGTCACCTCTTTGCCAGCAACCAACGCGGCTAAATCCACCAACCTGATCACACCATCCTCACAGCCGCATGCCGCCAGTTTACCCAATCGACCGACAACCATACTGTGTATCGGCGAGGGCAACTCAATACTCTTAGGATCACTGTCCTCAGGCTCCTTCCATATCTTGAGCACCTTATCCAGTGAAGCGGTAACCAGCCTACCCTCAACACCAAAGCCGACGCCGGTTACCGCGGCTGCGTGCCCTTGGAAATTCTTGATACCCTTTCCACCGAGCATATAAAGCCGCACCAACCCGCTCTCCTCACCTACCAAAACCCTCTCTGCATTGCTTTCGGAAACCGCAGAACGAGGCACCCCCGTTACCGGCTCAAGCGTTTCAACAAGGACCCCCTCCGGTCGGCGCCAAAGCTTAATCGTGCGAAACCCACCGGAAGCCAGCAACCCATCATGATTAAAAGCGAGACTTCCAACGATATCCAGATGCGCCACTCCACCCTTATCCGCAATCTCAGGATCAGAAAGTTCACCGGTCAACTCTCCAGTGGCCAAGTCATAGACAAAAAGGCGATTACCCCGGCCTACCGCCGCATATTGATTATCCGGCGAGAGTGCCACAGAGTAAATGGCCTTCACCCGTTCACTCATCGCGGAGAATTTTACCTCACGCTCTGCAGCAAGGGTGTCATCATCTTTGGCCCCCTGGTCAATCCATAGCTTCAAAAGTGCGAGTTGCTCGGGATTGAGGTTGGGCGCATTGGATTTATTGCCCGGCGGGGGCATGAATTCCTCCTCACGGTGAGCAGCAAGGAGAAAAATCAGACTTTCCTCAGCATTGCCAGGAACAATCACCTCCCC
>CALCSP010000490.1 GCA_937893785.1 uncultured Verrucomicrobiales bacterium | reverse complement strand
TACCTCAGGGGCAAGGGATACAATTTTCATGAAATTCTTCTCCCGTAACTCACGGGCAACCGGACCAAAAATACGGGTTCCTCGCGGATTTTTATCTTTATCGATAATAACAACCGCATTCTTATCAAAGCGCAAAACCGATCCATCATCACGGCGAATCGGGGCAGCGGTTCTAACCACTACCGCCTGAACAACAGCCCCCTTTTTCACACTGGCTGTGGGTGTTGCCTCACGAACGTGCGCTGTAATCACATCGCCCACATCGGCACTCCTTGAGCGCTTGCCCAACACACCAATCATCTTTGCGATACGCGCGCCGGTATTATCTGCAACCTGCAGCTTGGATTCCATTTGGATCATGACAACAAAAATTTATAGGTTCAAAAATTGGCAGTGAATGAAAGGGACGCTAGTGGCTCAATACTTCCACCAATCTCCAGCGCTTGCTCTTGCTCATTGGTTTGATCTCAGCAACTCGAACCTTGTCTCCTGTCTTAGCTTCTCCCTTTTCATCATGGGCATATAGCTTTGTAGTCCGCTTGATAATTTTGCGAAATTTCGGATGGGGAACACGACGCACGACGGCGACTGCAATGGTCGAATTCATCTTGTCAGAGACAACCACGCCGACACGTTCCTTTCGAAGGGAACGCTTGGTTTCTGGAGTTACTGTTTCTTGGCTCATCTGTAATTAATTTTCTCTTGTTCTCTTTAGCTACAGCTAGGCTGTCTCAGCCTCTGCTGCCGCAACAACCGAAGTCGCAGCCTCATTACGCCTGGAGGAAAGAATTGTTTCTATCCTTGCAATCGTTCTGCGCACCGCCCTGATTCGTGCAGGATTCTCCAGCTGTCCACTTTGCTGCTGGACACGAAGATTGATCATTTCCTGCTTCAGGTCCCGGCGCTGGGTTCCCAGCTCCTCAACCGTCATCTCCTTTAGTTCGTTAATTTTCATTACCTTATTTTAATGGATTTGCCGATTAAACATTAATGAGATTCGCGCTTTATGAAGCGGCAACGAATGCCCAGTTTATTTGCCGCTCTCCGGAGCGCTTCCCTTGCCAATGTCTCGGATACGCCGGCAACCTCAAAAAGCATCAAACCAGGACGAACAACAGCCACCCAGTGCTCAGGAGCACCCTTACCTTTACCCATCCGAGTTTCAGGTGGACGAGAAGTGGTCGGCTTATGCGGGAAAATTCGGATCCACACTTTACCCTTACGCTTGAGGTAACGGTTAATTGATACCCTGCACGCTTCAATCTGATTATTTTTGACCCATCCTCTATCCAGGGTCTGGAGACCGTAATCGCCAAAGTTCAAGCGAGTCCCCCGCTTGGCATTACCCCCACGGTTACCGCGTTGGCTTTTGCGATACTTAACCTTTCTTGGCATCAGTGGCATATCTCAGTATCCTTTCTTAATTGTTAAACTGTTTTGTATTTGCAGCAATCAGGCCGCGTTATTTAGCGGGAGCAGGTCGTTTACTCTTGGGGCGACGACGTGGTCCGCCTCCAGTTTCCTGCTTTGGCTTTTCAGCCTCCTCTTTCTTGTTGATCCAGCATTTGACACCAATGATCCCATATGTAGTGCGAGCCTCAGCAAAACCATAGTCAATAGGCACGCGCAGTGTCTGAAGGGGAACTTTGCCCTCTTTATACCATTCCGCACGAGCAATATCCGCACCTCCAAGGCGACCGGCACAGCGAATGCGGATACCATCAGCTCCGAAATCCATTGTCGTTTGCAAGGCCCGCTTCATTGCCCGGCGAAAGGCGATCCGCCTCTCGAGCTGCACGGCAACACTCTCGGCAACTAGCTGGGCATCCAATTCAGGTTGTTTAATCTCAAAAATATCAACTTTAACCTCCCGACCGGAACACATCTTGGAAACCACATCTGCCATTTTCTCAATCTCAGAGCCCTTCCGTCCGATCACCAAGCCTGGACGCGCAGTAAAGAGTGTTACGCGCACACTGTTCCAAGCACGCTCAATGACAATTTTTGAAACAGCAGCTGTCTGGAGCTTCTTCTTCAGGTAGGTGCGCACCTTGATGTCCTCGTGGAGGAACTGTGTGAACTCCTGCTTTGTAGCATACCACTTAGAGCGCCAGTCTTTTTGGACTGCGAGGCGGAAGCCAATCGGATTTACTTTACGTCCCATAACTAATTAATACGTGCAATGATTCTCATCGAGTTTATGCCTCTTCGGACACCTCTGCCCCAGCCGGCTTGATAACCTTTTCTTTAGGAGCGGATGTATTATTTGATTGTTGGTTTTTCCCAGGCTTAACAGGTTCATCTGTCAGCACGATGCTAATGTGACTTGTCCTTTTGCGAATTGGACCAGCTGAACCACGAGCACGCGGCTTATATCTTTTGAAAACGGGGCCTGAATTTACCACAGCCTCTTTAACGACCAAGCCATCAACGGCAAGCTCATGATTATTCTCAGCATTTGCCAATGCAGACTTGAGGGTTTTGCCAATCAAATGTGCTGCCTTTCGGGGAGTGAAACTGAGAATATCAAGGGCTGCAGACACGGGCATACCCTGAATTTCACGGGCAACATCACGCGCCTTCAGTGGCGAGATTCGTGCGTAACGGTAATGTGAGCTGACTTCCATTGGTGTCGATCTGGTTATAATAAAACTTGTCTTGATACCTACTGTGTTGTGGCCACCGACGCGATGTCACCCACACGGGGAATGTCATCGGCAACTTCCAAATTTTGAACAATTGCTGCTGAAATGTTATCTCGAACATCCACGACGATGCTACGACCAATAGGTCGGTCCTCGCGATTTAATCGGAAAGGCATTCCGACACGGGCACCGGCAGCGCGACCAACATTTAACACCAAAATCCCATGATCCTTCTTGGTGCTGATGATTCGCGCATTGTGAATCGTTCCCACAGGAAACATTCCCTCATTTGAACTTCGACTATTAAGTCCCAAGACATCATCTGCGAGAGCAATCGCCCGCTCAACAGCCATTACAGCATCAGGGCGATTTCCATCCTTGACCTCAACAAGACGCATCGTTGCATCAGAAAGAGCAATCAATGCATCAGAAAGCTTGAGCTTTTGCTCATCCAGAAGCCGGATGTCATTGACTGCCTTAAGTAATTTACCTTCGATCCCTTTTTTGCCTGCTGTCACCGCCTCAATACCCAATGCTTCCATCTGTAGCCTGATTTCACCATATGACTTGCGGAATTCCTCGGATTCAGCATTAGCTGCCATCAAACTTTCACTTAAGTTCCTGTTGATTTGCTTCAGCCTGACATTTTCCTCAGCCAATTCACGACTTTTGCCAACTGCGGCAGAAAGCGCCGCACGCAACTCCTCGACCTCCACTTGCCGCTGATCGGCACCTGCAGCAAGCCCGATCCCTACCAAAACGGTAGTGATAAAGGCAATGCTTAAGGAGCTGTATGAGCGTGCTGAAGTCATTTTCTCGTTATTATCCAATCAACCAAAATCAGATTTTATTTCTTACCCATACCCCCATGGGCAACGAACTTACGGGTCGGTGAAAATTCACCAAGCTTGTGACCTACCATGTTCTCTGAAACATAGACAGAAATGAAGTCTTTGCCGTTATGAACAAGAAAAGTGTGTCCGACAAAGTCTGGCGTGATCATGGATCTGCGAGACCAGGTCTTGATCGGGCGCTTTTGACCAGAGTCATTCATATTGTCAATCTTGCCAAGCAGCTTCTGGTCAACAAAGGGGCCTTTTTTTAGAGATCGTCCCATATTTCAAATTTGTTGGTTAATGATTCGCAACCTATAGGTTTGCGTTAGCGGTTCTTATTGTTCTTAGTTTTACGCCGTTGCACGATAAACTTATTGCTCGTCTTGTATTTCCTTCTCGTCTTCTGACCCTTCACGTGCCCCCATGGGCTTTTAAGGTGCTGTCGACCTCCTCCGGACTTGGACTTTCCTTCACCTCCGCCGTTGGGATGATCCACCGGGTTCATGCACATCCCCCTTACAGTTGGACGAATGCCAAGCCAGCGGGTACGCCCCGCCTTTCCAGAGACCACATCTCCATGATTGATATTACCAACCCGGCCAATCGTGCAGTAACAAGCGGAGTTAATGCGACGAATCTCACCGGAAGGCAACTTGACGAGGGCGTATTTACCTTCCCTGTTTGAAAGTGTGGCGTGCCCGCCCGCACTTCGCGCAATACATCCACCTTTCCCAGGCACAAGCTCGATATTATGGATATCTGATCCCAGCGGCACACTGCTTAAAGGCATTGCATTGCCAACATTCGGCGAAACCGAATCGCCCGCCTCTACCTTAGCACCAACCTCAAGCCCTACCGGGGCAATAATATACGCCTTTACTCCGTCCTCATATTTCAAGAGGGCAATTCGCGCAGACCTGTTGGGATCATACTCAATGGACTCTACATTGGCGCTAACATCACGTTTGGTACGTTTGAAATCAACCAGACGGTATTTTCTCTTATGCCCACCACCACGATGACGGCATGTAATGCGTCCTTGGTTATTACGCCCACCACTCTTTTTGATTGGTCTACAGAGGGACTTCTCCGGAGTCGATTTTGTGATCTCCACAAAATCAGGCAACTCCTTGTAGCGACTGGATGGGGTATAAGGTTTGAATTTCTTAAGGGCCATGGCCGTAGATACTTTTTATGATTAGACGAGGTCGATCGACTCCCCCTCCTTGAGTTTTACAAAGGCTTTCTTCCAGTTAGCAGTGCGCCCGAAATCCGCACGACGCTCCCGCTTTTTCTTTCCGCGATAATTGCAAGTCCGCACTGCATCGACCTTCTTGCCAAAGATCTTCTCAATAGCTTCCTTGATCTCCAGCTTATTGGCAGAGCGATCAACCTTGAAAACGTATTCGTTATTAAGCTCACCGAGAAGCGTCGCTTTCTCACTGAGTTGAATTGTCTTAACGACCTGGAAAATATCTTTCATGATTTCTATCCTCTACTAATTCTCTAAACCGCCGTTCTTTTTGCTAGGCCTTCCAGTGCACCGGAAGTAACCACCAGTTTGTCATGGGCAAGCAACTGCTCTGTGTTCACCTCGCCGACAGTAATCAATTGCGCAGGCCGAACGTTGCGGGCTGCAAGGTAGGTCTTGTCAGAGAAGTCGTCCGCTATAATTAAGACTTTGTCCGTGCCGGCAATCGTATTCACCTGCTGGACAAAACTCTTGGTTTTCCCATCAGCCACATCAAAGCCATCAACGGCAAGCACATCACCCGAAGCAATCCGGTTCTCAAGGACCGCAGCGAAAGCTAAGCGTTTGGTCTTGCGATTAACCTGCTTGGAGTAATCTCTGGGGCGAGGGCCAAACACGATACCACCGCCACGATGGATCGGTGAAGCGTTCCCCCCTTGTCTGGCATTACCAGTTCCTTTTTGGCGAAAGGGCTTTTTGCCTGAATCAGCAACCTCCCCACGGGTTTTTGTATTTGCAGTACCCGACCGCCGATTGGCACGCATGGCCGTAATGACATCATGCACAGCCTGAGAAGCAACTCCTCCTTCCTCACGGAAAGTAAAGTTCGCCTTCTTTGCAGCCTCTATAGTTAAAACGTTCTCAGCCATTTCTAGATAATGAGTTAATCAGTTCCTCTTTTATTCTGATGCAGCCGGCTTTTTAAATGCGGGGCGAATAATGACATATCCACCCTTGGCGCCTGGGACCGCCCCACTAATTAGAAGCACATTGTCATCAGGGCGAGACTGAACCACTTTAAGGTTCTGCACTGTAATTCTCCTTCCGCCCTGACGACCGGGCATCTTGGTGTTTTTCCAGACACGGCCTGGAGTCGAACCGGCTCCAATACCGCCCGGTCTGCGGTGCATCATAGATCCATGCGACTGAGGCAGACCGCCAAATCCATACCTTTTGTAAACTCCCTGGAAGCCCTTGCCCTTACTAGTTCCAATGATATCAACAAACTGCCCATCCTTGAACATTTCTGCAGATGGCTGATCGCCCTCGTCTGGAAGCTCTTCATCACTATTAAGACGAAATTCACGAACCATGCGCTTGGGCTCAGACCCATGCTTACTGAAATGTCCTCCACGAGCCTTGGTTACGCGAGTTTCCTTCTGCTTATCAAAGCCAACCTGCAAGGCCGAATAACCGTCTTGCTCCTGAGTCTTTCGCTGCAGATAAGAATTATCGCTGATGTCGATAACGGTAACCGGAATCATTGCGCCCTCATCATTGTAGATGCGGGTCATTCCAATCTTTTTTCCTAGAAGTCCTATACTCATGGCTCGTTCAGGTATTGTTGCCGTCGAGGTTAAGTTGTTTGATATTTTAAATGCAGGGCAGCTCACGGAAGTCTGCCCTCTTGGTTATTAAATCTTAATTGTGATATCCACACCCGCAGGCAGGTTGAGCTTCTTTAGCTCATCAACGGTTCGTGAAGTAGGATCAACAATATCCAGTAACCTCTTGTGCGTGCGGATCTCAAACTGCTCAGCTGACTTCTTGTTCACATGAGGTGAACGGTTCACGCTGAATTTTTCAGTGCGGGTTGGCAAAGGAATTGGTCCCACGACTTTGGCGCCAGTGCGCTTTGCGGTATCAACAATCTCCACGGCTGAACGATCCAGCGCACGGTGATCATATGCCCTGAGGCGGATTCGGATACTTTGGCTTTCCATCTTCTTGAAATTTTTCTTAATGAGGTGTTCCAGAGGTCTTCATTACCAGCGGAAATGCGCAAATGCGCGGTTTGCCTGCGCCATCTTGTGCATCTCGTCACGCCGACGCACGGCACTACCGCTGTTTGCAGCGGCATCACGGATCTCGTTAGACAATGCAACATGCATTGGGGTCCCCTTTCTGGCGCGGGCAAAGTTTACCAACCACCGGATGGCAAGTGATTCCTGTCGATTACCGGAAACCTCAAGAGGCACCT
>CALCSP010000489.1 GCA_937893785.1 uncultured Verrucomicrobiales bacterium | reverse complement strand
CAAATTTCCAGTTCACCGGGACTGTATATTGGCCAATCTGTTGATGGAAACGTCATTTTTTCTCTTCTTTTATTAAATATTGTGATCAATCAAGAGTCTGGAAACAGGGAAAAACTCGCCGAGGCATTGCAGGAAACGGGAGGAATTGTCATTCCTCGCCTGTTAATCGTGGAATGGGATGCCCGCCAAAGAAAATCCCTAGCCGGGGTAGCAGGCGAACTCGGCTATCATGCCTCAACGTGCGCGACTCCCGAAGAGGCAAAACAGTTGATTGGTTCCACTGCTTTTACCGGAGTGGTATTTGACTCAGAGTTGTATCAGCAATCCATGGAGGAGTTCGTGGCTTGGCTACAGTCTCTGGGCAGAAAAAAGCCTTATGTGATTGCAGTTGTTTCTCCGGATGCCACTGAGAGCTTAAGTGATCTTCTTGCAACTGGTATTGATGATGTGCTGCTTAAACCTCTTGATCCAACTTTATTCAGACTACGTCTAGCAGTCATGGAATCACGGTTTGATGAAAGGGAAAAAAGAATCCGGGAGATGGATAAGATGCGCCGGGCACAGGGACGGTATGAAAACCTTTTTCTTGAATCTCCGGATGCGATTCTTGTCCTGCAGAATCGCAAGGGAAAGGTGATTGGTGTGAATAGGGCAGTGAAGTCTGTCTTGGGCTATGACGGCAAGGCATTGCTTGGAAAATACATGTCGTTAATTTTCCCTGATATTTTTGGACGTGATGGACAAGCCACAAGGGGGGATGTCCTGAGCGGAGCGACCATCCTGCAGTCGGTTGCTTATCGAAGACCTGATGGAGGGAGCAGTTATCTGGATGTCATGATGTCGACTATACCTTGGGACAGCGGGTATGCAGTGATGATGGTTTGCCGGGATGTAGGTCGTCGCGAGGGTTCAGAGAATATGCGTATTCAAGACTCGAAGGATAAGGCGCTTGAGTGTTTTGCGGGTGGAATTTCCGGTGAATTTGGTGACTTGCTTACATCCCTCGGCGGAAACCTGTCACTTCTTGAATCTGCTCCTTTTCTAAATGAGGAGGCACGAGAAACCATCGCAAGGGCGCAAGATGCCTGTGAACGTGGGCGTGAACTTACGCTGGAGATTGCAAGCCTTGCTGGAGGTATGTGTGCAACGAAGAGAAAGCCAGTGAACCTTTGTCCGTTGGTTGAAAAGGCGGTACAGTTTGCATTATTTGATTTTGAGGGGGTGCGCCCGCTATTTAGAATTGAGGATTCATTACCGCCTATTCTGGGGGATGCTGATCAGTTGCGTTCCGTTATTGGTGCCGTGGCTAAAAATTCCGGGGAGGTGAT
>CALCSP010000488.1 GCA_937893785.1 uncultured Verrucomicrobiales bacterium | reverse complement strand
TGACCGCCACCACGGCCCAGAAGGTTTATCGTCACTCCAAGCGACTCAGCGGCGTGCAAAGACGCGGAGGGATACACGCACTGCGCCACGCCTATGCGACCCATCAGCTGGAACATGGTGTACCGCTCAACGAGTTACAGAAATATCTTGGGCACAGTGATCTGCGCACCACGGAGCGCTACCTGCACTGGTTGCCGGGAATATCCTCACAAAACCGTTCGCCTGCGGACTTGATCGCGGATCTGGGAGGTGCGTGATGGCCGGTTCAGTTACGGTCCAGTCGGCACTGACCCAGTTCCTCTCGACCGACTCATTGGACCGCCACCGTCGCAAGGTGTGCAGCCGACTGATGGATTGCCGCACAGCCCGGATGGGCGGTATGGAAATGCGTTGTGATCACTGCAAAGCACGAACCGTGCATTACTACGGTTGCCGGGACCGGCATTGTCCGCAATGCCAGAGTCGGGCTAGCCAACAGTGGTGTGAGCGCCAGCGTCGATCGCTACTGCCGGTACCCTACTTCCACCTGGTGTTCACCGTGCCCCACGCCCTGAATGGCTGGGTTCAGGTGCACCCGGAAGTGGTTTACCGTCGCCTGTTTGAGTCAGTTTGGAATACGCTCAGTCAGTTTGGCCATAAAACCAAACACTTGCAGGGTGAGTTGGGCATGACAGCCGTGCTCCATACCTGGGGGCAGAATCTGAGTCGCCACGTTCACGTGCATTGCCTGATTCCGGGCGGGGTGCTCACAGAGGCCGGAGAATGGCATGAGGCTAAACATCAATATCTGTTCCCCGTCAGGGCCTTGTCCCGCCGCTTTCGCGGCCGCATGGTATCGTCCCTCAGACGATCGGTCAGAACCGGCGAATTGCACAGACTCACGGAGCCTCAAGCCATCGACGACGTACTCAAAAAAGTGATGCAGCAGGATTGGGTGGTTTACGCCCGCCCTTGTCTGAATCAGGCGGAGACGGTGGTGGATTACCTGGCTCGCTACACCCACCGCATTGCTATCAGTAACGGTCGTTTGTTGTCGCAGGACGGCGGCAGAATCATGATCCGCTATGTGGACTACCGGGAAGGAGGGCGCCAGAAGAGCCTGCAACTGGAAGGGGCGGAATTTGTTCGACGGTTCCTCATGCATATCCTGCCCAAGGGCTTTATGCGGATTCGTCACTTTGGTTATCTGAGTAACCGAACCCGACGTCGCAAGCTGACGGCCATTCGTCAGGCCCTTCAAAAGCCACCCGAGGTCGATGTTGAAGTCAAGAATGGCTCGGAGTCCCAACGCAGCTGGCCGTGCCCTCGATGCGAGGACGGTGTGGTTCATATGGTTCGGCAGATTCCCCGGTTTAAAACCGTGGGTAGAGTGACGGGTTAGCCGCTTTCCCTGGCGGCTTCCCGTGGGCGCTACAGTTCCTGAGGAGCTGGGTTGTGACTCGGGCTGAGGCTGGCAATGAAAGAAACAGAGGGGTAGGCTGATCCAAATCACCCAGGGATGAGGCATTTTATGGGGACCATCAGGACGATACGCACTTCCGCAGAGTACCTTTGCGGGCCTGAACCGCCATCCCGGTATCCGTTCAAAATTTACTTTACCCTTATACATTGTGTGCTGGCATTAGTGGCAGCGGCTTAGTCCAACCCACATTTAAAGGCCATGCTGCGCACGACCATTAAATGCTTCAGTGTTAGGCAAAATTATGTCAGAGCTTCCACTGTTTGAGGATGTTGCCAAAGAAGAGGTTCAACATCCGATATACAAAATGATTCGAGATGGCGACTACTGAAGTGGACCCCAAATTTTGGACAGGTGCCTAAGCTCTGATTCATCATCTCCACAAGGAGGAGAATCATGAGCAAGAAACGCAAGCAATACAGCGCATCATTCAAGTCCAAAGTTGCTCTGGCTGCCCTCAAGGGTGACCAGACCACATCCGAAATTGCCGCCCGTTTCCAGATTCACCCCACCATGGTCAGTACCTGGAAGCGCGAGCTGCTGGAGAACGCTCCCGATCTCTTCGAAGGCAAGAGGAAGGCCGGCAAGCGATCCGATGAGCCCAGCACAGACGAGCTTTACCGCGAGATCGGTCGACTGACGGTGGAACGCGATTTTTTGTCGCGCAAGCTCGATCAGTAAGCCGTCAACAGCGGTTGGCGATGATCGAGCGTGGTCATCCCCAAGTCAGTCTTTCGCGCCAGTGCGAGCTGCTCAAGCTGAGC
>CALCSP010000487.1 GCA_937893785.1 uncultured Verrucomicrobiales bacterium | reverse complement strand
GAGTGCTCAATGCGAATTGAGCAAAAAATAAAGTCCCATCCAAGACATCCTCCTTCATATTTTTCTTTGCCCCTATCTTATCATATGCCAATTTATGATATCCATGTTGCACAAAAAAATCATATCATTGATTTTATTGTTAAGCCTATTGGGCTTTGCTCTGCCCAATAACAATGCGACCTGCGAAGCGCATCTTGAGTGTTGTTGTTGCGATGACATTACATTCTCATTGTGCGAATGCTTAACCGATCAGGATGGCACGGAATCCCTCGGTGAAAATTTAATCACATCTCCCAGGTTTAAAGATGCGAGCCCAATAAATCCTGGAACTTTTTATCCAATACCGGCAATTGGGAAAGCGAGCGCTTCTGGTTTTTCTACCATCAATAGAAGTTCCATTTTACACAGGTCTAAATACGCTACTCGCAGCCAAGCCCTCTTAATCTAGTCATTTCGTTAAAGTTAATGGGCATTGGATCCCTTCGCTAAAATCCAATGCCAATTAATACGGCTCAGGCATCATCAATGCCTTTCGAACATTAGGCATCATCAATGCCTTTTGAATACCAACACCATCAATGCCTTTTGAATTTGAGGCATCATCCTGACTTTTTTACCATGAATGGATTAAAACTATTTTTAGCAACTTTTGTATTTGTAACATTTTGTAATTATCAATATCTCAGTGCCGGATGACCGGCCTGAACAAACCCAGCAATTCCCCGGTCGGGGAATTCCGAGATAACAACCTTAGATCAATCTAATTTCCCATGGCGTTTGGGTATCGATTACTCGTTTAGCAATAACATCAAGGCAGGACATTTATCCAATGACGGCCTCACAGAATCCTTGAAAGGAATTCAAGTCCCTACACATCGTCATGATGTTAAAATGGATTTAAAGAGGGTAAGCGTTTCACTATTAAAGTCGATAAATGATGAATGGGATATTGGATTGATGCTTCCTTATTACTGGAAGTCACAAGAGGCATCCATATCATTTCTAGAACCCGCCAATTCACTTCAACAGGAGTATGCCGAGAGAGCCGGTTATATACATCATCGCTCAGAAAGCTACAGCGGCATTGGCGATATTGAGTTATTGGCAGGCCACAAAAGAAAAGATCTTATAAAGAGCGGAAGTATTTTAAGGCTGGGCTTCGGATTAGCACTTCCCACGGGCAAAACAGAAGATGATCCATGGGAGCTGGGCGAACTGGGAAAAAAACATTTACACATCCAGTTTGGTAACGGAACCCTCGATCCCATAGTTAACCTCTATTACGGATTTCCTTTATCTAAGAAAACCGCCTTGGCAATTTATGCCAAAACCCGAGTGCCTTTTTATCATAATGACAAAGGCTATAGAGGAGCAGTAGAACTGGCAGTTTCTCCAATGATTAATTGGTCTATCAGTGAGAAGGTTTCAGCTTCGGCCGGAATTGTATTAGAGCGGTTTGGGCATGCTGATTGGCAAAAGAGTGGCACTGATCCAAACTCCGGACTTCTCCATGCCAGCGCATCCCTTAATCTATCTTATGCAGTAACAGAACAATTGGACATCAGTCTGGGCATTACAAAGCCATTCCATCAGAGATTTTTTGGTGATGGTGAAAATTTCGAGATTGCTCCAGGTTTCTCTTTTTCAGTTAGAAAATCTTTCTAGGCCAACCAAGAACAAATCCAATGTAATGAATGACATCCAAATTGCTGCAGGGGGTCATTCGATAATGAATCCCTGCAGCTGTTTAATTTGGAAATGAAGTGAAATCGTTAATGTGAATCAAAATTTCCTGTAATTATTAAATAGCGGCCAGCTGTTTGGCTTTTCCCTTATTGCTATTGCCACTCAAGGAGAAAACACAACTGCCATTCTCCATCGCAACATGGATGCAGTCACCGGCATGAAACTCACCTTCCAGTAATCGAATACTTAGCGGATCGAGAATCGATCTCTGAATCAGGCGCTTCAACGGTCGTGCACCAAAAACAGGGTCATATCCTTTAACCGCCAGGAAACGAACAACCTCAGGAGTTACATCAATACTAATACCCTGCTTAGCCAAACGCGCAGAAACCACATCAAGCTGAATTTCTACAATGCCCGCAAGGTCAATTTCAGACAGGCGCTCAAACACAACCTGCTCATCAACCCGGTTAAGGAACTCCGGGCGAAAATGCCCCTGCAAAATCTCCTTAATTCTTTGCTCCCGAATAGCGGCATCCTCCTCCTCCAGTATCGCTTCACTACCCAAGTTGCTGGTCATGATAATAACGGTATTGCTGAAATTAACCGTGCGTCCCTGCCCATCTGTAATTCTCCCGTCATCGAGTAACTGTAAGAGCACATTGAACACATCAGGGTGCGCCTTCTCAATCTCATCAAACAGGACAACCGAATACGGCTTGCGCCTGACCGCCTCACTGAGCTGACCGCCTTCACCGTAACCAACATATCCAGGAGGTGCACCAATCAATCGGGCTACGCTGTGTTTCTCCATGTATTCACTCATGTCAATGCGGGTCATCGCCTCACTGTCATCAAAAAGAAACTGCGCCAATGCCCGACTCAACTCTGTCTTGCCCACACCGGTGGGGCCGAGGAAAAGAAATGAGCCCGTAGGCTTACCCTCATCCCCTAGGCCTGCACGTGATCTGCGCACCGCATTGGACACCACCTCAACGGCATGCTGCTGACCGACAATACGTTCAGCCATGCGCTTTTCCATATTCACAAGCTTTTCCTTCTCGCCCTCCTCAAGACTTGCGACAGGAATCCCCGTCCATGCAGCCACCACCTGAGCAATATCTTCCTGAGTCACCTCCTCCTTTAAGATCCTCTCGCCGTCCCCGTGCAACCCGCCAAGGGATTCCGTGTGTGCCTTAAGGGCAGCTTCAGCGTCCGGAAGCAATCCATATTGTAGCTCACTTGCTCTGCCAAGATCTCCTTCCCTCTGCAGTCGCTCAAGCAAGTTTCGGTATTCCTCGATCTGTCCCTGTAGTCGCCTTGATTCTTGAAGAACCTCTTTTTCCTTTCTCCAACGACTCTGAAGAAATTCGCACTTCTTTTCAAGTTCGCCTATTTCAGACTCCACCCCATTTAGTCGCTCCCTGCTCACCGCATCCTTTTCCCTGACCAAAGCCTGCCTCTCCATTTCCAGCTGAGTAACCGAGCGCTGCAGCCGGTCAATTTCCTCAGGCATGGAATCCAACTCGATCTTCAACCTTGATGCAGCCTCATCAACAAGGTCAACCGCCTTGTCCGGGAGAAACCGCTCAGTGATGTAACGATCCGACAAACGAGCGGCCGCTACCAACGCGGTGTCGAGTATTCGCACACCATGGTGTACCTCATAACGTTCCTTGATCCCTCGGAGAATCGCGATCGTGTCCTCGATGCTTGGTTCGTCAACCATCAATGGCTGAAAGCGACGTTCGAGCGCCGCATCCTTCTCGATGTATTCGCGGTACTCGTCGAGCGTCGT
>CALCSP010000486.1 GCA_937893785.1 uncultured Verrucomicrobiales bacterium | reverse complement strand
TTGCGAGAAAGGTGAAATGCACTGGATGCAGAGCCAATAAACAAGAGACTATTGTCCAACATCGATCCACTACCGTCGACTTCCTGAGTTAACTTCAATCGACTGGCGAAGCGCCCATATTCCTCACTGAGAAAACGAATATAGGTTCCGAAATTCTTCCAACCCCCTGGCTCCTTGCCTTTATGACTGAGCATATGAGTTATAGGCAGGCCAACCGCACGCGCCAAGTAATCGCTCGCCCCAACTCCATTTTCCCGACCAATTTGATAGGTAACAGTCCGTGTCGAATCGGTTTTGAAGGCCAGATAAATAAGATCAAACATGGTCCGCAAATAGTTCGCCGGATCCTCGGGGGTGACATCAAGCTTCAGATTACCAGTTTCAACTTCTGGGAAAGGGGTATTGATCCAGCGCTTAGCCTTTTCGACTCTGACTTCGGTTTCACGGACTGATTGAAGGTAATCTTCAAGCGTTCCCTGATCATGCCTGGAAAGCTGTCGTCGCAGGTCTGCAGCATCAAGCAGTAAGTCATCTAGTGCACTTTCATTGATGGCAAGACGCTTAGCGGCATCATCGCTCCCGGAAACAAAAAGACGATCAAAAATCAGTTTTGGCCGGTGCTCTGCAGGAATTGGACGCCCGCTCCGGTTAAAAGACATGGTTTGAGCACCGCGTGGCGAACCAGTCCCTCCATCGGTCGACATCACCAGTGAGTTGAAGCGAGTGTGCTCACCAACTTGCTCAGCAAACACCTGATCCAGCGAAACACTGTTATGATAATCCCCCGCAGCTCCAGTGTCAGCACCAGTGAGGAATTGATCAGCGTTGGAATGACCATGGACATTTCGAACGGCAGGGTGGGAAAGTCCGCCTAGAATAGTAAGGTTATCACGAAGTGGCTCAAGAGGATCCAGGCACTTGGTAAGTTTGAAGTCCCGACCCTTACCCTGAGGAAACCAACTCCAGTCCTGATAAGCCGGATCTTCTTTGCGAGGCATCGGCACACCATCAGGTATATAGAAGCAGGCTAGACGTTTTTTTGCTACTGTGGGGGCAACTGCTTTAGCCGAGGAAGTAAAGGTTTCGAATGCAGGCAGGGACAGAGCAAATCCGGTTGCACTCCGAATAAATCTCCGACGATCAAGCTGAGACAGTACGGTTTTCATCTTCAATCAAGTTTTAACTCAAGGTATTTGCACTCGGATTGCAAGGTATTAACTCCATCCTATTTCGTTTGAAAAAGATCACTTATCACGATCAATCTGACCAAGGTAGCAAGTCCATCATCTTGCTGTCGCAGATCAGCTGTAATTTTCTCCAAATCTGCCCGATCCGAAAAACGAAGCGGACGGCCAAGTGCATAGGAGGTAAGTTTATAAACCATTGCACGGACGAATTGATCCTGGCGCCGTTTTAAAAGAAAACGTTTCAATCCGTCCATCCCCTTAAGTTCCTGATTATTGAATAGAACGCTGTTGGCATCAACGGGTTTGCCCGCGATATGTGTGCGCCAACGACCGACCATGTCGAAGTTTTCAAACGCAATTCCCCAGGGATCAATCCTGGCATGGCAGGACATGCAAGCAGGATCATTGCGGTGATCTTCCATACGCTCCTTCAAGCTAAGCTTCAATATTTCCGGATCGGTCAAATCGATCTCAGGGACTGCCGGTGGTGGTGGCGGCGGCGGATCGTGTAGCAGATTTTCGAGCAACCAAATTCCACGTTTGAGAGGGTGTGAATCTTTACCATCTGAATTCATTGCGAGCAGACCAGCCTGAGTAAGCAAACCACCGCGCCGATTGGTTACATCCAGGGCAATCTTTCGAAAGTGACTGCCAAAGATATTGGGGATTCCATAGTGCAGAGCGAGCCTATCATTGATCATGGTGTAGTCCGAATGAATAAAATCCATAATGCTGTGATTCTTGCGGAGTACTTCGCGGTAAAAGGCAACCGGTTCTTGCTGCATCGCATGTTTCAATTCATCATTAAAACCACCAAACACCTTTCGATCAACTTGCAGATAATCCAGTAACTGCATACCTAGCCATTGGCGAACAAAGTGTTTGGAAAATCGGTCCGCGCGCGGATCAGCAAGCATGCGTTCGGTTTGACCCGACAAAATATCGGCTTCTTTGAGTTTCCCTGATATCGCCAGATCCATTAGCTCCTGGTCTGGCAAACTGCTCCAAAGGAACATCGAAAGCCGCGTCGCCAATTCGTAATCACTCAGACGGCTACCCTTACTATCTTTCTTGGAACGGGACTGTACAAGATACAAGAATTTAGGGGAGGCAATCACTGTCGCGAGAACTTCTATCATCGCCTCCTCAAAGCTCTCGCAATCGGGACGGATTTTGGAATAAAGAGTCAATTTTCGGTCGATTTCCTCCTCAGTTACCGGACGCCTCCAGGCTCGGGTCATAAACCGAGAGAGAACCTCAGCGGTGTAGGATTCATCACCGGCGGGGTTTTCATGTTCGAAGAATATTTTGGTGTGTGATTCCGGTGGCCATTGATCAAAGTACGGAGAAATCAGCTCGATGTAATCAATATGGATGATCCCTAGGTCGTCCCTTCGAGCGTTAGGACGGATGTTTTCAAACCTCAAATACTCGGTAGGATTCGCTTTGGGGTTCGACCCATCGCGGTAAGGATTTCGGACAACGTCTTCAAGGTGGATATCCCACTCGTAGAATTCCGGCTTACCCGGCGCCGCAGTAATCGCTACATCGGTTGCACCGATTCGTTCGAATGCCGAGGAATTGTTGCTTGCCTGATGGCCAAAATAGAGACGGAGATTTGGGGGAGCTTCCGTCTCGTCTGTAGATCGCCAAGCCCGGACTCGGACCCGAAAAATTCCGGAATCAGGAAGTCGAGACTTCAGGTTGAACCCCGTCTTCACCCTTGGCGGAAGAGCAAGGATGTCAGGGGAAACCGGCGGCATTTCAGGCCGGTTCTCAACGAACTCATGGCGTATATGTGAAAGAGGCCCATTGATATAAAGGATACCCTCGCCAGTCTTCAGATTTAAGAAAGTTGGATGAGTTGTTGGCCGCGCTTTAAACTGTTCGTTGAATTGCTCGATTTCCTTTGCACGCTTTTCCGGTTCGTTCTCATTCCTCATCTCAGCACCCTTCAGCGATTGAGCAAGCATCTCTCGCATCGGCTCAGCTGCTGAGTCCATTCTGATGCCGCAATAAGCGGCCTTTGGTTGCTCGTCAGTCACTGTGGCCTTTTTCAACGCATCAAGCCCTAGCTCACGAAACCTCTCAAATTGCATCGCAGACATTTGTAACATCTCCGAGCTGTTCAGAAAGCCGTCTTCGGATGTCGTTTCCGGGGGTAATCCGCCAGCAAGATCATAAGGCAGACCGAGCAAATCCTGGAGTGCATAGTTAAATTCATACCGTGTCATGCGACGGAAAGATGAATGCCCTTCTTCACTACGAGCGACCTCCGAAGCGACCTGAATTTCGGTCGACAACCAATCGACAATCGAGGCTTTGCCATCCGGGGAAATCTCCACATTTTCATCCTGTGGCGGCATTTCTCCGTTGCTCACCACATCGATCACCTCGACCCACCAACTTTGATCCTCCCCAGCAATTAAATCAGGGTTCAGGGTATCGATGCGGAACTTCCCCTTCTGCTTTTCCGGGCCGTGGCATGGGATACAGGACTTGCGCAGAACAGGCTCCACCTCATTTCGAAATGTTTCCAGATTCGCCTTCGGGACTGCGTTTATTGCCTCGTGTGAATGTGTTTTCCGATAGATGGATCGAAGCGCACCAGCCACCTTCACCTCCTCGAGTGTTGGTGTTTCCGCCAACTTCACTCCCTTCATGGAAACTCCATCGAGTGCAATCTCAGAGAATTGAAAATAAGTTTCGTCGTGGCTTTTCAAGAACGTGAATCGATAGAACTGCCAGGCCAAATCGTTCTCAAAATGGAAAGTCCTGGATTGAAGCCGCTTCTCAAATATCGGCTGGCCGGTCCGGCGATCCAGCTCTGTCCAGTATTCGCCATCTTGTGATCCTTCAAGAACCCAATCCTTCGGATCGCGGGTCGGTACATCATTCCCGGAAATAATCGAATAGCTCTTCACCACGATCCCTCCGTCTTCTGAAAGCTTCAGCATCCATTGGACCGGACGGCCTTCGTGCAGTCCGCACCACTTGGTCCTGTCGCTGGAGTCCACGCTCTTCTCCACTCCGTGACCACCACTAACGACATGATTGCTGGGGGATGACACCTCCGGACCTGCGATTACAGCTACTACAAACAACAGGTTGATTATATGAAAAGCAGCAATGTTGAATGTTTGTCTTAAAAACGAGATCACTGGGAAATGGCAAAAAAAATATCTTCTTATTGTATACATCCGTCCAAGCCATCTATATGCAACTCCATATTTGACAGATTCAACCCATTTATAACTAAGTAGTGTTTATTTCTTTCTACACCCTTCTCCAATGAATCAATTACCTTTCAAAAGAATTCTCATTATCGGAGTGATCTGTATTCTCGGAATTTGCCTTTCAGCTAAACAAAAGCCGAATATCGTGCTGATGTTTATTGATGACATGGGCTACGGAGACATTGGACCCTTCGGAAATAAAATTAATCAAACACCTCATCTGGACAGGATGGCAGAGGAAGGCAATGTGCTCACCCAATTTTATGTGGCTAACACCGCATGCACCCAATCGAGAGCCGCCTTACTGACCGGAACTTACGCCAACCGTATAGGTATGGATGGAGG
>CALCSP010000485.1 GCA_937893785.1 uncultured Verrucomicrobiales bacterium | reverse complement strand
GGATAGCCAAGATCAGCAGCAACCCGTACATAACAACTATGTGTCGCTTTTCTTATTATTTCCCCTTGATAAGAAATATAAGCCTCAAACTTTTTCCAACCCTCTCCGGTTGTATCTCTGCGGGATGCCGTTCGCGCAATCTCCCATGCCATGATTCTTCCTTGGACACCCTCGTCAGAGCGCAAATCCTCATTCATCCTTGGCAAGGTCGAAAGCATAGCTGTCGCCGCTGTGGCAAGAAATACAATCACCAACCCTCGCGCAAAGGTCCCCCTCCCAATCAATATAGCGAATGCGACAATAATAGCGCCGGCAACAAAAGCGCCACGCGACTGCGCACAATAAACACAATACGCAGCCATCGAAATAAGCGGCAATGCCTGAAGTCTCTTGATCAGGTTCTGCCTCCATATCATAAAAAAATAGCAGATTGGAATCGCTACAATAACGGTGTGAGCAAGCGAGTTTGGATTACCGTGAATCCATGTTCCAATGGCAAGCCTGCCCTTGAACCGTTCAGTCATTTCTACTGCCCCCGTTAAATCAAAACCAAAAAGACTCATCACAGCAAAACCTGCAACGCAAAAAAGCATCCCCAACCACAACCTCAGGTAAGTCCCTAGACGCCTTCGATTATCAAGTGACTCAATAGTCACCCAGTAGAAAACGCCTAGGGGCAGAAAACCCTTAAGAGCCTCACTGAAATCAGGAGCAGTATAAACAATATAAGCTCCATAAATCAGCATCAGCCAATCATGCGGAACCCGTCCACTAAAAGTGTTATTGCGTGTCCGGCGCCGCAATATGACAGCCATCATTGCAATCAGTGCAACTGGCTGGATAAGGTTCGCACCAGCCAGACCGGGAACCCAATCCTGTGGCCTAATATAATATAAAACTAAGATGGCACTTGCGGCAAAAAAGTCCATTCCCCTATATAATGCCCATTAAAAATAAACCAGATAGTAGCATCACTAACTGAGCTTAGGAACGGGTTTACCATTCAGAACTCTGCATAAAGAATTACTGAACCTTTCCAGAGCAAGCCCCTTATCTTTTTTAGCCCCCCCAAGAAAAACCGTCCGAACTGTATCAAGCAACACGAAACAATCGAGTAGTATTCCCATGTGCTTCATATAATAAAGATCATACTCCAGCTTACGTTTTGCATCCTCCGTTGTGGAACCGTAGGGATAATTAACCTGTGCCCAACCTGTTATTCCAGGCTGGACCATTACGCGCTCAGAAAACAAAGGGATTTCCTGGCTCAACTGATCAATAAATTCCTGCCGTTCAGGTCGAGGACCAACAAAAGACATATCACCTTTCAAAACCATCAGCAGCTGAGGGATTTCGTCTATTCGAAACTTTCTTAAAAATGCCCCCACAGGAGTTAACCTGTCATCATCCTCCGAGCTCCACCTAGCACCCTGAAGCTCTGCATCGACTTTCATGGTGCGAAGCTTCACCATACTGAACTGCCGCCCAAAGCGACCGCATCTTTTCTGAATGTAAAAAACCGGACCTCGCGAAGTCAGCCTCACCAAGCAAATGGAAAGGGCTAAAATCGGACATGAAATCAGAATGCATAAAAAAGAGACAACAATATCAAAAACCCTCTTTAGCTTACGCATATAAAAAAGCCTAGGTTGACCTGAGCAATGCAACAACCACTCATTGGTCACAAGCTGAAGTGGAACTGCTTGGAACAAGTCCTCACACATGTCAGTAAGGGAAAACACATTAACACCAGAGTATCTTAAACGGCGAATCATGTTTAGCACACCTTCATTGCCAAGGGTTCCTGGCAGACATATCAAACAATTAATTTCTCGATTTCTTAATACAGATTCAATCTCATGAAAACATCCAATAACCTCTTGGCTGTTTTCGGCCTTGTAGCCGTCAATAGTTATAAGCCCAACGAACTCAGTATGACTCTGTTCTACACTTTGTATCAGCCGCGCCTGCCTCTCGTTCATACTACCTGCAATAAGACAAGCTAGCTTTTCACGATACCGGCCACTATGCCGAAAAGAATAGAAATGATGAACAAATAAAAAGACGATTGAAATTGGCGCACCAATAAGCATCACGCCTCTACCAATCCGGGCGGAAAAATCAACTGACCCGTAACCAAGGGAACAAATAATACCCATGATGATTGCCACCATGATAAGCGAATTTTGAACGAACCTTTTTCTTCGTGGAGCATAACGTGAATACAGCCCAAAAATATAGAGCATTGCACCTGATGCCCCGGCTGCAACAAACACCGCCGGTAGATAATCAAAAAATGAAGGCGGAAACCAAGCTTCAAACCGCATCGAAGCCGCCAGCGCAAAGGCCAAGGCAATCAATCCCATGTCTATTAGCAGATGCTTACACACATGAGGCCAATGCCTGTGACTTTTATATTCAATCTGCACCGCTAAAGAATTACTAATGATATGACCGACACAAACTACTGAACTGCGAACAATGCATCCTTATTCGTCTCTAAGTATTTGAGACAACGAGCACACTACATCAGAGGACTCCAACGGCAAACTTAACTCGTTGCCCCTACTCTTGATTGCCCCATCAATAATGGACGCATATTTTCGGGCACAATCAGCCCACGAAAAACCTGATGCTTCATGAACAGCATTAACTTGCCTCTGCTCGCCTGTGATAACACTTAATAAAGCCTCAACATAACCATCCATATCTCCCAATTGAACAAGTTTGCCAATCGATTCAGAGTTTACAAGCTCCCCTATCCCCCCGACATCAGTAGAAATAATGGGAATCTCCGAAGCCACTGCCTCAAGCACAACGTTGGGCAATCCCTCATTCAGGCTAGACAAACACAAGCAATCAGCAGCACCCATCCATTGAGCAACCTGCCCAGAATCAAGTGGCCCTGTAAAAACAACGCGCTTCTCAACACCCAAACTTTGAGCCAATTTCTCAAGTTCATTCCTCAACGGCCCCTTGCCGATCATTACAAGAAAAGCATCCTGGTATTGTTGAGTTCTTGCAAATGCCTTAATTAAAAACGCAGGGTTTTTGACGGGCAAGAAATTCCCAGTGAAGAGAAAAATTTTATCAACTTCATTAAGACCAAGGAACCTGCGGCACAAACTCCTACTACGCTTGTGAAATATAGACTCATCAACTCCATTATAAACAGGGTAAATCTTACGGGTGTCGACCCCGGCATTTCCCAACAATCGGCCTAAAGCAATACTCCTGGTCACAACCGCGCAACTCTGATCAATAGCGGATAGAATCAATTTCTTACGAACAGGAAAGCGGATGTAATGATGAGTATCCGTCCCTTGCGTAATTAGAATGAGCGGGACTCGGAGCTTCTTTGCAATAGATGCAAGCGCACAGCCATCTGGATATAACCAGGAACAAACGATAGCATCAACCCGGCACGTCTTTAAAAGCCTCGCCACAGGGTTACGAAGAAAGCTCTTCAATAACATGTAGTTAAAAGGAGTGCCGAAAAAGGGTATATACGGCACATGC
>CALCSP010000484.1 GCA_937893785.1 uncultured Verrucomicrobiales bacterium | reverse complement strand
GTGTGATACCAATGGTGGGACAATGCCTCACGAAATTGAGGAAATGACCTTGAGCGTTGCTGAGAAGTTAGATATTCCTGTGGGGATCCATACCCATGATGACACTGGCGTTGGAGTGGCCAATGCCATGGCGGCTATTCGCTCCGGAGCAGTTCAGGTGCAGGGCACAATCAACGGATACGGTGAGAGAACGGGTAACTGTAATCTGACGTCGCTGATTCCCAATATTTCCCTTAAAATGGGCATTGATGTGGGAGTTGATATTTCAAAATTGACCTTAATGTCCCATTTTGTTGACGATCTCGGCAACAATCTGCATAACGAGCGTGCGCCTTATGTGGGCAGGACTGCATTCTCGCATAAGGGCGGTATGCACGTTAACGCAGTTCAAAAACTGGCGAGCAGTTACGAACACATTCCCCCTGAGACAGTTGGCAATTCTCAAGTAATTCTCATCTCCGAATTATCTGGGCAGAGTAATGTGTTAATGAAGGCAAAGGAATTAGGTCATGACCTTGAGAAGGGTGGAAAAGAGGCAAAGGAAATACTAGGCAGGCTAAAGGAACTTGAAAAAGAAGGTTATGAATTTGAGGCTGCAGAGGGATCATTTGAACTCCTTATACGCAAAGCAGTTGATAGCTATAAGCCTTTATTCGTATTGCATGAATATCACTGCTCCACCCGCCGTCATCCAGGCGCTCACTTCGAAACATGTGAAGCCACAGTTAAGCTCGAGGTTGATGGTGAACATGCATATACCGTAGAAGAAGGAGAGGGGCCGGTTAATGCCCTTGATGGGGCGTTGCGGAAGGCACTGGAACCGTTTTATCCTGAAATCAGAAACGTGGAATTATGTGATTACAAGGTAAGAATCATTGACAGTCAGGCAGGAACGGCGGCCAAGACTAGGGTGCTGATTGTGTCAAGTGATGGAAACCGTACATGGGGAACAGTAGGCGTTTCCTTCAACATTATTGTCGCGAGTTGGCGGGCGCTTGTTGACAGCTTCGAGTATTACCTCCTTGCAGGTAGAAGCGAGTAAATTATTGATAGCGGGATTGCCGGCGAGCTGATTGCCGGATAGTTATCTGCGGCGCGGGAAAAGTCCTCTAGGGCTTCGGTTACTGCGAGGCTTGCTCTCTTTTGAGAATCTGCTTCGCAAACGGCTCAGAAGTCCAATGCGTTTTTTGGGCTCGGGTCTGTCCAGAGACGACGAGATAACAGAAGGCGGATTCTTTTTTTCCCTGATCACATCATTGACCTTTGGGCTTAGTTTTGGAGGGGATATCAAGCTGGCCAAGAGGCGCGGTTTTTCAGATGTTGGCTTCTTGGTGGTTCTAGCCTTGGGGATAGGAATCTTGAGAGTCTCGGTAGGGATTGATTTTTTTATGGTGTTTGTTGCAATGCGAGTCTTCTTTGAAACCGGATTGCCGCCGGGATAGGGGGCAAAGGTATTCACGGGAACGGCATACAGTTCTTCGGTTGTGGGGCATTGGCGGTTCGAGTTAATAAAAGAACTCGGGCTGTAGTAATTGGCGTAGGTTTTTGCAAACCTTGATCGATGCATTCCGATGGAGATATTTTTTCTAATCTCGAAGTGCAGATGGGCGATATACATTCCGTGGTTTGTTCCGATTGTTCCAATTTTCTGCCCTTTTTTGATTCGCTGGTTGAGGACGACGGTTCGTTCGTTCAGGTGCCCGTATAGCGAATCGATCATGCGTATCTTATTAGTTTTGTCCTTGAAGACATGTCTGATGATAACGACATTTCCCCAACCCATCCGCAAATCACGGGATTGTACTACGATTCCGTCACCTATAGCACTCACAGGATCTCCAAGGTCGGTGTTGCCGCCACCTCTACCGTTCCAGTCTTCACCGAGGTGCCCATTAGGCCAAAACCCTCTCGCCTTGTAGTAGCCTTTTGAGTCGGGTTTGCCGACCGGGTAATCAAATCCTGTGGCTAGGGGTATATTCACATAATCAACAGCTCCCGGCAGTGTGCCGGTTACCATGAGCCCTAAGAACAATAGGGTGATTGGAAGTTTGAAATGAGAGTACAAAATAATGTTCGCAGAACTGATAGAGCGGCAGCTTGTGAATTTTTCACCTCATTGAGAAATAGATCAACCCTGCAATTCCTATTGTAATGCAGTAGATGCCGAAATATGCAAATTTACCGTGCCGAATTGAGGAAATGACGGCATAAATGGCTAGCAATCCGGTGAAGAAGGCAATTGCTATGCCTGTTATGTATATCAGTGCTTGATCTTGAGGGATGGCCGAGATCTCATCCATTTTTAGCACTGTTGCACCACTAATTGCCGGGATGGCCAGTAGGAATGAGAATTCGGCGGCAATAGCCGGGCGGACACCCAATGCAAGTCCGGCGGCGATAGTGGACCCAGAACGGCTTATGCCAGGTAACAATGCCAGTGCTTGTG
>CALCSP010000483.1 GCA_937893785.1 uncultured Verrucomicrobiales bacterium | reverse complement strand
TTTTCTGATCTTCATCGAGAAGGTTGGCCAAATCCGTATTAAACGCCCCATCGTTTTTATCCGGAGTCAGCAAACTATTTACGATTGCGAGTGCATCTTTTCCCCTAGTTTTACTGCCTGAAAGTTCCAAGAGTCTGCTCAGATTATTGCTTTTAGATAAAGACTGCGTATTCATCATTCTGCGTATTTTTGAGACTTGATCCTCCCGCAGGTTGAGGTGCTTCTTGAGGGATTCGAGCTTAAGGTTAATTTTTCGCTCGGCTTGTGCTTGTTGCTGTATATGGATGAGTTTTTGAAGGTCGGCCATTGCCGGGATTTTTTCGTTCCCTTCGCTAATCGCTGATAAATTCATTTTTGATGAATCGACTCCTTTTGTGGTGGCAGTATTGCCAAGCCTTTCCACCTGTTTGCGAAGCCGTTCATTTTCTTTTTGTAATAGAGCAACCTCCTGATTGGTTGGTATTATATATTCCTTGGATTGCCTGACGGAATTTGTGGGTTGTCTGCTAGACAAAAAAAAGTTCCCAACCAGAAATATGATCAAGACACAAACAATGGGGAGGAGGTAAATAATCCAATGGCGGGAATGTTTCATAACTGGATAAGGAGAAGGGATTGAGTGGTGTTATGAATGCGCCACCATGGATCAGCTTTTCTCATTCTTCTCCACAACTTGATCTTCCTTATCTTGTTGAGATCCATTTGGAATTTTTGTGGCCGTAGATTCCGGGGCGGACTCTTTTAGCTGTTTTGATTCAGCTGGGACACGGGGCTTAGCCAGCTCAATATGCCCATCTCCAAAAGCAATGACAGCACCTTGACTGAGTAACCAGTGGACGTCTTTCATAACCTTGATCTGTTCCTCGGTCAGTTCCGGGTTCTCCTGTTCGGCTGTTTTTTCGCCACTATTTTGATCTTGCTGCTTGCCTTGCGTTTTTTCGGTTGGTTTTTCTTCAGCTGTTGTGGATGTGAGATCGGTTTCATTGGACGACTCTCCGGTGCCATCGACCTCCTGGTTGTCTTGTGGAGAGGGTGCCAACTCGTCGAGAATGGACTTTATACTGGCTTTCTTTTTTTCCCTTATATGGTGAACGATTGCCAGTATGGGTTTGGAAAGTGTGCTGTCTTCGGAGAGCGGTTTAGGCCGGGTAATGCAGGTAAAAATCTTTTTTCCACGCTTAAAAAACTTCAGTCCTTCCGCGCCCAGCATACCGCAGAGCGGTTGAACTAGATTGGCAGGGTGTTTCTGTGCATTACCGGTTACCCGGCGAAGTAGTGAAAGCAGGCCAGGGGATAGATTTCTGCCAGGTATGTCTCCTGCAACAACGGCTTCCTCTGTCTTGGTAATCAGGTTTTCGGAATGCTCCTTTATAAAGTGTTTCTCTGCATCTTCGCGGCTCTCAAACTTGAGGGGGTCTGTGCCCTCGGCGGGTTTCAAGTAGGTATAATGATGCTCGATGCTTTGTTCGCTCTTCCAGCGTTCGATGGTTTCCTCATCGCGTTCAACACGAATACTGTTCTTGTATTTGCCGAGGGGCATATTCGAGAACCGTTGCCGGTGGAGCTTTGAGATATTACTTTGGTATGAATGATGGTTTGGGGGGCCGAGAAGTCGGCCGCTGATGCCGCAAATGGCAATGGAGGTGTAATTTCCCTTGGGCATTTCCCCTTGGACTTTTTCCTCTTCATAGTAATCGGAAAATGCTGTGGTGCTAAGCAGGTTACTCAGCGCTTCAGGGTAACTGAGCCATGCCGATTGATCAGGGATGCAGGTGAACAGTTCCGGTGAGTTATCATTCTCACGTTTAAAGGCAACTGAATACCGATCCCTTGATGCCAATACTAGGCGGGCAATATCAAAGACCGAGTAGGCGCGTG
>CALCSP010000482.1 GCA_937893785.1 uncultured Verrucomicrobiales bacterium | reverse complement strand
CGTACACTGGAAAACGACTCAGTGGACGTGGTTGTCACATCTCCCCCATACAACCTAGATATCAGTTATCGCAGCTATGAAGACTCGGTCGCACGTGAAGCATTCCTAGATTGGTGTGATACTTGGAGCAATGAAGTAAAAAGGGTCATGCGTGAGGACGGCTCATTTTTTCTTAACCTTGGTGCCTCACCAAAGAATCCTTTTCTCCCCCACGAACTTCTCCTCCGCCTTCGCGAGAAATTTCAACTGCAAAACACCATTCACTGGATTAAATCAATTACCGTTGAACAGCGCAATGGCGGAGAAGTTTCAGTAGGACATTTTAAACCGATTAATTCCCCTCGTTTTTTAAACGACTGCCATGAGTATCTGTTCCACCTGACCGTCAAAGGCTCCACTAAAATTGACCGCCTCGCTATCGGTGTTCCCTATTCGGACAAAAGCAACATCAATCGCTGGGAACACACTAAGGGCAAGGATGTGCGGTGCAGGGGCAATACCTGGTTTATTCCCTACAAGACGATTCAAAATAGGGATAGTGAACGTCCGCACCCAGCGACCTTTCCCGTTGAACTGGCAAGAAGATGCCTTGCTCTTCATGGAAAGGGTGAGCAAACAGTAATACTTGATCCTTTCCTTGGCATCGGTCACTCGGCAGTAGCAGCAGCAGAGTATGGCGCAAAACGATGTATTGGCTTCGAGATTGACAATAAATATCTGGAAACTGCTCAACAGCAGGTCGCCGAAGCACAAGGCATGCTCTTTTAGCCCCTTTCCCCTTTAAAAGCGCATGCAATACTGATAGCAGGAACCCGGAGATTGAACTAGTATGACATCGCATGAAACACTATTCTTGGGAAAGCTCCTTTCTGGAAATTTTTGAAACCTGTATCGAGCGCTACCGCGCGGGATCAAAAAATCCGGATGAACTCTACATGCCAGACGAAATGGCGTTTATTAGTTCCATTGGCTACAAACCCCGAGAGTTCTTTGATTTCATTGAAGACCATGTTGAAGAAGGGGAACCGAGCCCAATCACAGCTCTTCTTATTGCCTCAGTACGTCGTGATTACTTCATAAGCCAACAGGAATCCCAACCCAGCAGTCATGAAATCACCACCGATGATCTACCGCCAAGGGACGCCGAAATAGAAGGAATCCGCTGGTTACCGCGAATTATCACAAAAGCACGCGCAAAGTTACGTGGAGAGCTTCATCCTAATATCATGTACGCCTGTGGAGGTGACCGCAACTTCCTCAAACAACATGATATTCACCCGGCAGACTTTCTGCGTTTTATCTGGGGAGCCGGAGAGAGTGACGAAAAGATTGCGGCATATGTGCGGCAATCCGGGTAATCAGCGATTCATGTCAGGATGATCTCTGGGAATGCCAATGACTCCCCCAGGGTCACGCACGATGCCCTCGGCTGAAATCAACTTTATGACTGCTGAATTGCCTCCAACATACCAGAAAATTTGACGCACACCGGCCGCGTCAAGCTGGGCGATTTGTGCTGGAGAAATATCTTCTTCAAGGGCGGGCTCAAACACAAAGGATTCACTGAAATTATGATGCCCGGGTCGGTATGTCTGTGAGTAATATCCCTGCAGAACCAATGGCGTTGTCGTCAATCCGGTAATGGTTGTTGCAACCCATTTCTCAAGGGGAGCAGTATAGCCGGCAGTTGGTCCTGTCGGATTAGGCGGCCAGTAAAACTGTGTCTGTAGCGCCACCTTGCCCCGCACCCCTGATCTTGTCTGTAAAAGACTGCCTTCCTGAGGGGGATCATCCGGATGACCGGCCACTAACCGAACAACATCCTGCCGAGTCGTTGCGGGATCAGCTCCCTGCCAACCCATAGAAAAATCCAAGACCGGACTGGGATAATCAGCCCCCAGGTAAATACTATGCTGGGAGAATGAGCGAATCGGGTCCTGCGAATATGCAGAAACGGTAGGCAATAATGCCTCCAGCCAAAGCCCTGTTCGACCTGCCCCAGTTGTCCACATCCACGTATCCCGAGCATAGGTTGACTGACCCTGGGCGCGTGTCGAGAATTTATGCCGTGGCCACTCAGCCGGTCGTCCTGATAAAAACTCCACCGAACCCATCAGGGGAATATTAACATCAGCATCCTGAACCAGTGATTGTGAAACAGATTTCGGATCCACCCAGCGATTCTCACCCCGTAACGACCAAATTGACTTGAGCCGGTGATTGCCCATCGCAGTACCGTATTCTCCCTGGAAAACTTCCATTGTAGCTTGAGTATCAATCAACGCAATTCCTGGAGCTTGCGCATGATCTGCCTTGGGCACTTCGCGCATTTGTTTTATTACCAATCTTCCGTCCATTAACCGTTTATACTCAAATTCAAGCCGGGAGTCCGTTTTCTCCGGAAAATGCTGCACGAAAGCCTCACCAAGATCAAAGATCATGCTGCCAAATTCCAGGTAGTCATCCTCCCAGCGCATTACCGCCTCTTCACCAAGTCGGCATAGTGAGGAACGCTGTTGCATGTTAGCCCCCTCAAAATTGGAATTACCTCTGTAAATATACGTCTCCACCACTTCCGGAATTGCTCCGCCCTCAGGATTGGTTACCGACACCGCGCCTTTTTGGCTGACCATGTCGATCTCTATGGAAACGGACCCAAAACTCGAGTTGCGCACAGCAACTGCTACACCATTGGCAGCCTCACTCTCATCCGGAAATGAATAATGCACCAGCAATGCCATACCAACTTTGGATTCATCAACCCCGTGACGTAAACGCTCCAAATAAGCGTTTAGGTTATAGAAGCTTGCATAGACTTTACGCATCGCCCGAAAAACACCCCGCTCATCCTCCTGTTCGGGGTCACAGTGTGATGGACCAATATCATCCCCGTCAATATCATCCATGATGCACCCGCTAAAACTGTCATATAGTCCTGCTCCAACAAATGCATCACTGTCCTCAACGTTAGTACTGCTGCGAAAACGCAGCTTCCGCTGTGTCTCAAAGGGTGACAAGCCAGCAAGTATTTCCTGCTTCTGAACCGTTGAGAAATCCGCTGTGTTCTTAATCATATCGCGAACTTCCTCAAGAGCAGCAGTAAGGGCAGCAATATCAGCAGGCCACTGGTCAAGGGGTGCAAGGCGCAGCGCGATCTCCTGCCGCAATGTACGACCGCCAATGTTCTGATCCATGTAGGCATCCCATAAGTCAAAGGTAAACGCCATAGCCTGAGGTGAGCTTTCCGGAATCACTCTCCGCAAAAAACCGAAATTGGCCGCCTTCCCGCCGACATGACGAATATCCTGAGGCCATACCGTAGAAAGATCTGTAACAGCAATCGATCCCGTTGGCATCTTCTCCTTGAGATTGAGCTCAGGTGGTGACTTCAAGTCGAGGATTTCACCAACGTAATCATCGGACACCGTCGATGCATCAAGTATACTGAAATCACAACTCCCGAAATAGCTACTCGAGGTACGCAATGCCACCCGTTTCCCATCGAGTTGAAGAGCCGCTAAACGAATTG
>CALCSP010000481.1 GCA_937893785.1 uncultured Verrucomicrobiales bacterium | reverse complement strand
TTAGCCGAACTCCCTGTTTTTTTCCTTCAGGAAATTTGCTGAGAATGCGGCCCAACTGAGCAGCCGAGGCAGCAAAGGAAAAACAACTGAAGGCACTTACCGGGCGCATGATGTATTCGACACTTTCATTGTCGGTATTGCTGCGCCAGGCATTCTCCGGGTGTTCATTGGTGAAGGGGTGCCCGGTTCCCTCACTGCCCCCGGATATTCCACCATCAGGCCACTGGGTCTCCAGGTAATAGCGAAGAACAAAGGCAGCCTCATCAAGGATATCCGGCAAACCGTTACCCGACTCCGGGATGATAAACTGCCGATCAATGAAGGCCTCCGGGTTCATTTCATAAACACGGCAAAGTTGCCGGGCAATGGGGATATGAATCGCCCGCCGGTCATAGTCGGCGGCATCGTGATAGCCTCCGCAGACCTCCCGGTATTTGAGATTCCCTTCCGCCTTCCCTTTCTTGATAAACTCGGAAATACCCTTAAAATCAAGCGGCTTCCCATACTCAGGATACTCGCCAATCCGGACATGCTGACGGCAGGCGTTGCGAGTCCATGGAGTGTATTTTTTATCCAAGGCAATCCCGCAGCGAGCATGGTAAAGAACCCTGATGCTGCTAAAGAGAGGTTCCGCCATCACATCTCTGCCAATGCGGAAGGAATACGAGCGACCAACTCCGGGAATACTGATGCAATAAGCCCCTGGTTTCTTCAGACCGGAAAAGTCCAGGCCGTAGACATTCTCTCCGGAAAAGTCCTGCTTGTAGGCATCCTCATTCTTCTGCCCTGCCCTGTGACGCAGCCTTGCCCTGCCGGTGAACGCGGTCCGCCCGCTCTCCAGGTCGATCACCGAGAAATCCTTCACGGCAGGATCAAGGGCACCACCGGTTCCCAGCCACTTGCCCACATAGGCAAGTCGGATCCCTGCGTCGGGCAAATACCCAATCTGGTTCACCTTGATCGCATCGGAGAGAACCTTCGCTGAGGACCAGGTCAAGTTGACATTGATATCACTGCCGGCAATCCCTCTCGATGCGAAAGTATATGTTTTCCCCTCTGTCATGGGACGAGCGAGTCGGACATAGATAACTCCCACCAAGGTGGCCGGCAGATAGGGCTTCGGAACATGCCCCATGTGGTGCAGCTTCACAAATCGCCCCAATACCTTATGTCCAGTCAATCGCCGACCATCCTCAAGAATGGTGAAAGCCGCCGGATCATCAAGGCGGCCTGTCAACTTCCTGCCATCCTGGTAATAGACAAATCCCACAGTGTCGGCAGTGATTACCCTCAAGGATTTATGGTGCACAAGCTCATCATGTGGTCCAAGGGTCAGGAGCTTACCAAAACCGTATTTGCCCGCCCCGGTCGCTGCCACGTTCAAGGTTAAAACCACCAGGGCAAATACAATCGATCTCATCTCAAGGTATGAAAGCGGAGAGGGAAGGAATCGAACCAACCAGGGCAGCAGAACTACCCTCAACGGTTTTGAAGACCGCGGAGGCCACCAGGCACCCATCACTCTCCTTTATTGGAAAGGTAATCACCTTAATGGGTGAGCGCAATTTATCAAATGCACTCTTGCTTCTTCTGGATATGCAAACCAAATCACCCGACTAACCGCTAGCGCGCCGAAGAAGGCACGATCCTTGTCAGTTAGCCGGGTGTGGATTGTCCAATGCTCAATTCTCACCAAGTGCTAAAGCAAGGGTTGTGCCAATTTTTAATTCAGGTTCAAAAAAAGGAACATTTTAACGCAGTCACTTATCCAGCTGCTGCCCTTAACCCTGACGCAAACAAAGAAGGATCTCCGGGTGTTCAATGAAAGGCTTGCGCCTCCGTATACCGCTCTCCAGCATCTCTAGTCCCGTTCACCCGGAGTGTGCCTAGCATA
>CALCSP010000480.1 GCA_937893785.1 uncultured Verrucomicrobiales bacterium | reverse complement strand
CATGATATCGGCAAGAATATCGTGGGGGTGGTCCTTGCATGTAATAACTACGAAGTGATTGACCTTGGTGTCATGGTTCCATGTGAGAAAATCCTGACTAAAGCCAAGGAGGTTGGAGCCGATATCATTGGTTTAAGTGGTTTGATTACCCCAAGTCTGGATGAGATGATTCATGTTGCATCAGAGATGCAAAGGGGCGGATTTTCTACTCCGCTTTTAATTGGGGGCGCAACTACCAGTGCTGCACATACCGCAATCAAGATTGCGCCTAGTTATCAGCATTCAGTTGTGCATGTACTTGATGCGAGCCGGAGCGTACCGGTAGTCACTTCACTGCTTAGCGATGAGAATCGGGATGGTTTCGTGTCTTCTAATGAGCAGAGGCATAATGATTTGAGGGAAAAGTTTGGAGGCGATTCCAAGAAGAAGAAACTGCTCACTCTTGATGAGGCAAGGTCAAGGCGTTTCCAGTGCGACTGGCAAACTGTCGACATCGCGGTGCCTGAAACGATCAGGGAAGGTTTATCCAGCCCAGAGCTTGAGCATATTGTTCCTTTTATTGATTGGTCCCCATTCTTTCACACTTGGGAATTGCGAGGAAGGTATCCAGCTATTCTTGATGATTCACAGGTGGGCAAGGAAGCACGTAAACTTTATGACGATGCTTGTCTGATGCTGGACATGATTATTTCTGAAAAGAAATTTAGGGCGCGTGGTGCATGGGGTTTATTCCCGGCCAATTCCCGTGGTGATGATATTGACTTATATGCTGACGAGTCCCGAACTGAGTTGCGGTGCACTTTTCACACTCTGCGGCAACAGATGCCGAAGAAAAACAAGCCCAACTATGCGCTCGCAGACTTCGTGGCCCCTGTTGAAAGTGGCAGACAAGATTATGTAGGAGGATTTGTTGTGGCGGTTCACGGTGCTGATGAACTAGCTGCTGGATTTGAGGATAACCATGATGATTATTCAGCCATTATGGCCAAAGCTCTTGCGGATCGGCTCGCAGAGGCTTTTGCAGAAAAGCTGCACCATGAGGTTCGGGTCTTGTGGGGATACGAAGAATCCGGCCAATACACCAATAGTGAATATATTCGCGAGTGCTATCGAGGTATTCGCCCTGCAGGAGGTTATCCAGCCCAGCCAGACCACACGGAAAAGCGCATTCTCTTCAACTTGTTGAAGGCAGAGGATTTGACTGGTGCCAGTCTCACGGAAAGCATGTCTATGTTACCTGCATCAGCAGTTAGTGGCCTTTATTTCTCGCATCCAGATTCACGTTATTTCGGAGTTGGTCAGATCGGCCGTGATCAAATTGAGGACTATGCTACAAGGCAAAAAAATACGGTTGAGGAAGTGGAGAAATGGCTGGGACCATGGCTTGGATATTAAATGATCAATTGGGCATTCGATTTTTAATCTAATCTGACGTAACGTTTTTTCATATACGCATTCCTATGCAATCACGTTCACAAAACATTTTCGAGAGATTGCAGTTACCGGTGATAGGGGTGTTGATTGCGGTTTGCTTAAATGGTTGTCAGACAACTCAATCGCAAGATTCAGCTGCGGTTCTTGCTGCACGGTTGGCTCGCAAGGAGGCTATCCAGTCTGAGGCACCAGGTAATTATTATATTGGCAGACGCTATCATACGGAACCTACCCGATACTGGGGGTATTTACGAAGTCCGGGTAAGGGGTGGAAAACGGCGAAGCTGGTGATAATGAATGAGTCCATCAAGCAGGTTCCTGGACGTTTGCGTTTGCCTGTCGAGAACGAAGGTGCGGAAATACGACGAATCACAGATCATAATTTTGAGTATAAGATCACGGGGTATTACTCAGGTCGTGAGGCGTATGACCCTACTTCGAACATGATTTTGCCGGAGTTCGTGCTTCAAGGATATGAATTGATAGACACCGATCCGGGCTGGCTTTTTGACCCTCTGGAGATTTCGCGAGGAGCATCGCCTGCAATCCCTGATCCAGATAATCCGGTTCCAGGTGCACGCTGATCAGCATGCATCATTACCTATAAAAAATGAGGCAGATATGGCCCATTTGGTCTCGACATTGCCTTGACCGGTTTACGTTGTGGGGCGATAGTTAATAGACGTTCCCGGTCACCACCCTAATCCCCCTCATCTGATAATCATGATTTCACCTCATCGTGTATTTTATCGGTATTGCTATATCATAGCGTCCGCGTTGCTAGCATTGCCTTTTTACCTGTTACCTGTTGCCGGTAATGTCATTATTACCGAGATTCATTACAATCCAAGCGGCTCAGATGAGCAGAAGGAGTTTATCGAATTAAAGAATACCGGCAATGAAGCGGTAGACGTTTCTGGGTGGCAGTTTACCAATGGCGTGGCATATACGTTTCCAAATGGCACTGTTCTTGCCCCTGGTGATTTTTTTGTGGTCGTGGCCAACGCGGCGGCTTTTGCGCTCAATTATCCAGGCGTTGAGATTGGTGGACAATTTGTTGATGAGGATAACGGCGTCGCCGGTGAGGCAGGGCTATCTAATAAAGGGGAGCGTTTGACGCTCAAGGATGGTCCGGATGCAACAGGCAATACTGTGTTCTCGTTGCGTTACCATGATGGCAACAATGGAGATATACCTTCTCCCCCGGCTATTCCTGATGACGATGCTCTTGAGCGTGCCCGTTGGCCCAGTGAGCCTGATGGAGAGGACCGGTCATTGGTGTCACTCAATCCTAATGAAAATCCCGATGAGGAGGATTACCGCAATTGGCGTCCAAGCATCAATCTGAACGGTTCTCCTGGGGCCGATGAGCCATTACCTCAGCCATTGCAGGTCGTTTATATCAATGAGATTCGCACCCGTGATGGTGTGCTTGATAACGATGCCGTTGAGTTATACAACCCGGGCCTTTCTGATGTTGATGTCGGAGGGTGGTATGTGAGTGACAATTTGGATCAACCTATGAAAAACCCGGCGATTTCACCGAATACGGTTGTTCCAGCCGGAGGCTATAAGGTTCTTGAGAATGGTGTGGGTGGATTCATTTTGAGTGTCAGTTCAAAAGGGGAAAGGGCATTCCTATATTCTGCGCAGGGGGGGATACTTACAGGATGGGTGCATGGGTTTCATTTTGAAGCTTCAGAAGATGGGAAAAACTTTGCTCGTTTTGTGGACTCATCTGGTAGAGAGCAATTGATTGCGGACCAACCCAGTTTGGGCAACGGCAATGGCTTCCCGGCTCTGCCTCAATTGAGCATTGTGGAGATTATGTATTCCCCGGGATTTGGGTCTACGGAAGAGTATGTGAGGATAAGAAATTCAGGTTCATCAACGGCAGCACTCTATGACCCTCTCTCACCTGGGGATAATCTGAGGGTGGGGGGATTTGGTGTTACGCTTCCTGGGTTACGACCCACTCTAGGGCCTGGACAAGAGGCATTTGTAACCAATGTTTCCGAGACGGTTTTCCGTGCCGCTTATGATGTCGACCCTGCTGCACGGGTATTTGCCGATATACAGGGAGGTGGTTTAAACGGGGGCGGAGAACGTCTTGAGTTACGGATGCCTGTGACTATTGACGGAGCCAAGCGTGATGACCCTGGTTATCCTCGCTATTATTTCACAGTGGATGAAGTAGAATACGATGATGATGCTCCTTGGCCTGCACAGGCCGATGGACTGGGATACAGCTTGGAGAAACAGGATCTGTCCAGCTCTGGTTACGATCCGTCTAATTGGTCTATTAGTGCTCATCCAGGAGGATCAGCATTTGGCGGCGGTGTTGTTTATATTAATGAGATTCTGGCTCATACTGACCTGCCGCAAACAGATGTTATCGAGCTGTATAATCCTGGGGATGAAGCCATAGACATTGGTGGTTGGTATTTGACGGATGACCCGATTACTGCTCCTAAAAAATATACAATACCTACCGGAACAAGCATTCCCGCAGGCGGTTATTGGGCTGTTAATGAAGACAATGATGCCAATCCGGGGAGCGCTCCTTCCGGTTATTTTGGCAGTGCTTTTTCAATTAGTTCACGCGGTGACACTGTTTGTTTGTTCTCTGGCGATGGTCTTGGCGGCTTAACCGGATATGCGCATCGTGTGGATTTTCGGGCTACCGAGAACGGGGTTTCTATTATTCGGTATGTAAATTCTGCAGGAAGAGAGACATTTACCGCACAGTCAGGTGAGCCGTCCATTGAGATTAACCGTTTTACGGCTTTTCCGGATGGTATTACTAATAGCCCTCCCCTTGTGGAAGGTGCGGTGATTAGTGAGATTCTTTACGATCCGGCTCCTGGCGGAATTGAGTTCTTGGAGATTACCAATATTAGCGGGTCAACACTCCCGCTTTATGATGACACCCCTGTCGTTCTTGGGGGCAATCCTAACAATAACTGGGCACTGGATGGGGTGGATTTTGTTTTTCCTGGGAACAAGCCGGAACTTGCGCCCAATGAACGGGTGGTGATTATACCACAGGGGGTTTCTGCGGACTTATTTCGCAGTCAGTATGGAGTTAGTGCGGGTGTCAAAGTATTCGGTGATAGTGACGGATATATAGGTGCCCTGAATAATGGAGGTGAAGAGCTGGCTTTGCTTCGGCCAGACAAACCCGACCAAGTCCCGGGACAGGGTATTATCGTGCCAATGATAGCCGTTGACGTTGTCACTTATGACAATAATGCTGTTTGGCCATCTGGAGAGGGGAAGAGTATCGAGAGAATTAATGAAACTGCCTTTGGAGATGATCCGGCTAATTGGCAGACGAGCTCCTCTGCAACCGGTACTCCCGGCGCTCCCAGAAGTAGTAGCGGAGGATATGAGAGTTGGGCCGCGGGCATATTCACTGAAGAAGAAATAGTAAATGGGGCAACCGGCCCGAATGATGATTTCAGTGGTGATGGATATAAAAATCTTGTGGCTTATGGTTTTGGTTATAATCCGAGGCTAAGTGTGAAAGGAGCGAATCTTCCGCAGTTGCTTATTTCAGGAAGTGGAGCAGACCGTAGCCTGAGGATTCGTTTTCGAAGTAGAATTCAAGCTACGGACTTAGTATACAGGGTTGAAAAATCCAATGATATGGTGTCTTGGCTTACATTGGATAACCCAGAGGAGGAGTTCATTGATAACGGTGATGGCACTCAAATGATTACACATGCAGATACTAATCGTGTCAGTGAAAGTGGCAGTGTCTTTTTACGTGTTGTTATTCAGCTACTTACGCCTTAATTGGCTGTAATGTGGCTAAATGGAGGGCTTCTTGTAGCCTTTGAGTAATCCTCTCAGAGGGTGTTCGGATGAATATCATGAAAAGGGCATGTCCTAGTGTGGCAATCATCGACATAGGGTAAATTATTAGCAAATCTTTGATATTCATATATTTTGACAATCATTTATGCTTCTATAGACTCGATAGTGAAGGTGGAATGGCTAGGCATTTTGAGATGTAAGACATTAGTCGGCTGCCAGTTAATAATTGAATAATGACTGATGTCGTTCTCTTTCAGGAAGTTGTTTAAAAAAAGCGAGCAGGATTCCGAGGTTGAGAGAACGCGGTTGCAATTTGTTCGACCGCAGGATCAGAATTTGTCTTCGGATGAAGTTCACAGGCCTCCTGCCAATGATGCCGGGAACCCTCGGGATGAAAGCTTGCCAGAAAGTCCGTTTTCACGATTGGGCTCGCAATCTCCTGACCAAAATGAGTCTAGTGGCGGATCATTGATCAGCCCATTTGAAATTGTCGATCCTGTGCCTGAGAATCTAGAGTCTGCTGATTCGTCTCAATGGCAGGATGGGAAATCGCCCGGGAAACTGCCCCCTGTTGTTGATGGAGTGCATGGCGAGGAAGACGGGGGCGTTTTGGGGACAAGCGGCAGATTGTTTGATGAGGCGCCTAAACTTGCAAATGAATCACTTGCCGCTGGTTTTGGTGAAACTGTTATGGAGACGGGGGTGGAGAATATCGATAAAGGTAAAAAGCCAGATGCAGTTGATTCTAGCTTATCTGGTTACACATCGTTTCTCCCGGATAATGTGATCAAAGAAGCTCCGGAATTGACGAAGTCCAGTGTCTCGGAAGGTCTTGATACTGTTTCTAGTCTGAATGATTTGTCCTGGGTGAACGATCCGGATCAGATCGAGGACGAACCTCCCTCGCTCACTTCGGTGCATGGTGATTTGCCCGATCATGATGAGAGAATTTCATCTAATAAAGTGGATGACCTCGGGGCAGAATCCGGCCACTTGTCTGGCGGCAGTATGCCCTTTG
>CALCSP010000479.1 GCA_937893785.1 uncultured Verrucomicrobiales bacterium | reverse complement strand
AGTTTGCCTTGAGCAATCCATCCCGTGGGCTTGAAGAGTTCAATGCTCATGGCGATCCCCGGCAGCAGAAGCATAAACACGGCAGGGAGGACGATAAACCACATTGGCAGGTTGCGCCTACGCATCCAGAACAGGATAACCAAAAAAGCAAGACCGCCAAGAAGCTGGTTAGTGGCACCAAATAGCGGCCAGAGGTTGAGCCCGCCGGATCCGGGGCCCTTTGGGCCGGGGCTTGCGGCCACACCGAAGGCGAGGATCACGGCGAATATGGTTGCCCCGTGCCGGTTGGTCAGCCAAGTGAGGGGGTTGGTATTCAGAGTGATGCCCGGCTTGGGGGCAGCGGTTTGCTTATTCTTACACAGAGTTGCTGCAAGTTCTTGGATCACGTAGCGCTGCAGTCGGCAGGCGGTGTCTAGTGTGGTGGCAGCAAAGGATGCCACGAAAACCCCCATGAGGGCGATGGCAAAGCCAGGAGCAAGTCCGAGGGCCTTGAGAAAGTTGGCGGAGCCTTCCACAAAGGCTCCGATTTTAGCGGGCAATCCCTTTGCCCCGTCCCAGGACTCGTAACGGGAGAGATAGGCGGTTTCACCGCTGAGCGTGCCCCCCTGTGCGTTGGTTACCCCAAGCCCGAGGCCGGCGACACAGGCCAGAATGACCAAAACGGCCAAGAATCCTTCTGTCAGCATGGATCCATAGCCGACAAACTGGGCATCACTTTCACATCGCAGTTGCTTGGAGCTGGTGCCGCTGGATACCAGGCAGTGAAAACCGCTGATGGCTCCGCATGCTATGGTAATAAAAAGGAAGGGGAAGATCGATGGAGCGCCAGCTGGGGCGTTTTCTCCCATACGGAAGGCGGGGGCGATAATTTCCAGATCCGGACGGGATCCCTCGATGGGGGATCCACCCCAGATTCCTGCGACAATTAAGCCAAGGACGACTAACCCGATGGCGCTTAAAAGTTGCAGGCTATTGATGAAGTCCCGAGGCTGAAGCAGGGTCCAGACCGGTAGCACGGAGGCCGCATAGCAATAGATCAACAATACGACCACCCATGTGAGAACCGGCCACGATGATAGGGAGGTGTTAATTTGCCCAAGTATTCCGGCATCACCGAAATAAACACTGACATACATGATGCCCAGGGCGATGATGGAAGAGAGCAGGATGTTGCCACCCCTTCGGTGGATCATTATGCCGATGGCGAGCGCAATGGGGATTTGCAGCAGGCATGGGGCAATAGCTGCGGGATACATCTTGAAAACCGCAGCAATCACGAGCCCAAAGATAGCTAGCACGATTGTCAGCGCCATGAACAGAATGGAGAGGAACAGGATGCGAGTACGCGGGGCAAGTACACGGCCCGCGATGTCTCCAACGGTCTGTCCGCGATTACGCATAGAAACGACCAGTGAGCCGAAATCGTGCACAGCGCCAATTAGAATGGAGCCAAATACAACCCAGAGCAGGGCGGGAACCCAGCCCCAGATGACTGCCAGTGCCGGGCCAACAATTGGCCCGGTGCCGGCAATCGAGGTGAAATGGTGACCAAAGATGATGCTCTTTTTGGTCGGGACATAGTCGATGTCATCACGTAACTCGACGCTTGGAACTGTTGCTTGAGGGTCAAGTCTGAAGATTCTGCGGGCAAGAAACTTGCCATAGGTGTGATAGGCAATGAGGTAGAGAATCAGGGCTCCTAGAGCGATTGCGAGTGTTTGCATCTGGAGAAAACTTTGGTTTCTTAAAGTAAGTTGATTTAACGCGCGTCCTGTCAGTTGTTAGCGCCTTCTTATCCTTCATATAGGAAAGAACACCATCATGGAACAAATTTTCGTATGTATCCTTCTGGTTGCCGTGTTTATGGCGTTCGTGAAGGAGTGGTTTCCCCCGGATCTTGTGGCCATGGGCGCTTTTGTCCTGTTGATGATCACCGGAACCCTTCCGGTTGAAAAGGCATTACTTGTTTTTGCCAATCCGGCTCCGATCATCATTGCGTGCATGTTCATTCTGAGTGCAGCGCTGGAGCGTACAGGAACGATTGATGCGCTTGGAGGCTGGTTTGAAAAAGTCGCGGGCAAGAAGGAGTTGAGGGTGTTGATGGTATTAATGCTGGTTGTTGCCGTAATGTCGGCATTCGTGAATAACACACCGGTTGTTGTGGTTTTTCTGCCCATAGTGCTGGCACTTGCCCGTAAGCACAACTTGATTGCTTCAAGGTTACTGATTCCTCTTTCTTACGCGGCTATTGTTGGTGGCACATGCACCATCATTGGCACGTCGACCAACCTAATTGCAGCGGGTATTGCCGAGGAGACCTCTGATCCGCGGTTGCAGCAATTTGGGATGTTCGAGATGGCGAAGTTGGGGCTGATCTTTGTGGTTATTACCTTTGTTTACATGCTGGTGGTGGGCAGGAGATTGCTTCCTGAGCGGGTGACGTTATCAACCCTGTTTGAAGCGGAAGAGGGAAAGGAGTTTCTTACTGTAGCTGTTATTAGTGAAGGATCTCCTTTGGTTGGCAAAAGAATCTCCGAGACTCGCCTTTCCAAGATTCGTGAATTTCGGATCATTGAAGTGACCCGTGCTGCTGAGAGGCTTGAAGTGCCTCTCAATGAGGTTGTGTTTCAGGCGGGAGATCAATTGCTTGTGAAAAGCAGGGTGGAAGGTGTTATTGATGCTGGCGAAATGGGGGGGTTAAAGATTGGAGGAGACGGAGAACTTGGACTGGAAAGTCTACGCACAGACTCTGCAGTGTTAATGGAGGGAATTATTGGCCCAGGTTCTTCCTTGTTGGGACAATCCTTGAAAGCATTGAATTTTAGGCAGCGCTTTGGAGTTTTGATTCTAGCCGTGCATCGTCGCGGTGAGAATTTGCGTGAACGTTTCGAGGACGTTAAATTGGCTTTTGGGGATACTCTTCTGGTAGAGGGGGGTGTGGACCGAATGAACAAGCTTTTTCAGGAGAGGGATTTTATCAACCT
>CALCSP010000478.1 GCA_937893785.1 uncultured Verrucomicrobiales bacterium | reverse complement strand
TCCTCACTCTGCGCAATCGCGTATTTACGAAAATGATTGAGCTCTGCCATTACTACAGGCAAGACGTGCGTGTGTAACCACAGACGTCACAGCATAGTAAGTTATCATAATGAACATGAACTGTCATGTGCCCCCTTGAAAAACAAATGCCTGGTTTTATTCAAGCTCAATACTTGCAGGGGGTTTGGTCGATATATCATAGAATACCCGGTTGATTCCCTTCACACTATTTAATATCTCATTTGAGATCACACGAAGTAGCTCTGCAGGAAACTCAACCCAGTCCGCCGTCATTGCATCCTCACTGGTAACTGCACGAAGGGAAACCGCCCACTCATAGGAACGCTCGTCACCCTTCACTCCAACGGTTTTAATTGGCAGCAGGCCACAGTATGCCTGCCAAACCTTGTCATACCACCCACTCTCCTTCAGGTGTCGCATGAAAATTGCGTCCCCTTCGCGGACAATATCCAACTTTTCTTTGGTGACAACACCAGGAACCCTGACTCCAAGCCCCGGTCCAGGAAACGGGTGCCGGTAGAGAATATCCCGAGGGATGCCAAAGCTCTCACCCAATGCACGCACTTCATCCTTAAATAATTCGGCCAGCGGCTCGATTACCTTGCCCTGTTCCTGTAAATCCAAAATGCGCTGGACCCTGTTATGGTGGGTTTTGATAGTTGAGGCAATAGAACCACTCGTCGCACTCTCAATGACATCAGGGTAAAGTGTCCCCTGAGCTAATAGTTCAACATTGTCTGCGGCATCAAAGAACACATCTACGAACATGTCGCCAATGCGCCGCCGCTTTTCCTCCGGCTCATCAATCCCTGCAATGGCTTCCAGAAAACGCTGACCGGCATCAACAACTTCAAGCTCAATACCCAGCTCCTCAAACTGCGCCACCACTTCAGCCGTCTCATTCTTGCGCATGAGCCCATTGTCTACATAGATCGCACGAAGTTTGGCGCCTGCGTGATGCAACAACACGGCCAAAACCGTTGAATCAACACCTCCAGAAACACCACAAACAACCTCCCTGTTGCCAATTTCCCCTCTCACGCTTTCGATTAACTCATCCTTGAAAGAATCCATGTTAAATCGGGGCGGATCATCCACCATCTTGAGGTAGTTCTCCATGACCGTTTTACCTTCATGACTATGGGTAACCTCAGGATGAAATTGGATGCCAAAGACTTTGTCTGAAAGCTGAATGGCGACAGGAACTCCATCTTCGTTGCGCCCAATTACCTTAGCCCCTTCGGGCAACTCGGTGCACGTGTCAGAATGGCTCATCCAGATCTGCGAGGATGATGGCATCTTTTCGAAAAGACCGTCTGTTTCCTCCGGGCAAAGCTCTGCCGGGCCATATTCACGGGTGGTCCCCGGCTCCACCTTTCCTCCATGTTTCTTATTCAGCAATTGCATGCCATAACAAATCCCCAGAACAGGCACATCCAGAGCCATCAGTTGATCAAGATCAATATCCGGAGCATCTGGGTCAGAGACACTGCGCGGTCCTCCAGAAAGAATCACCCCCTTAGGAGCGGGACTTCCCTTAAAGCTATCCGGGTGGTAGAGCTTTGCGAAATAGCCTGCTTCACGAAGCCTACGAACAATCAATTGCGTATACTGGGAACCAAAGTCGATAACAGCAATCTGCGGTGCGATTTCCATACGGTAAGTCTATTCAAAGTTCACTTGATGAGAAATTCTCTTGAGCTGCCTGCATAAAACTAGTCCATGGACTGATAGTTAATTGGCTCCTCGGTAACAACAATATCATGAGGGTGACTTTCTTTAAGCCCTCCCGAAGTAATCCTGGTGAATTCTGCCTTATCCCGAAGTTCCTGCAAATTGGCCGCTCCCACATACCCCATCCCTGATCGCAGTCCTCCAACCAACTGAAAAATCATATCCGCAAGCCTTCCACGATAAGGAACTCTTCCTTCAACCCCTTCAGCAACCAGCTTTCCGGAGGAATTTTGCCCATATCGATCTCCGGAGCCCCTGCGCATTGCCTTTAGTGAGCCCATCCCTCGGTATTCCTTAAATGTCCGTCCCTGCCAATTGACCATCGCGCCTGGAGATTCACGGGCACCGGCAAGTAAGGAACCCAGCATTACTAAATCAGCACCCGCTGCAAGAGCCTTTACAATATCACCGGAATATCTGATTCCGCCGTCAGCTATGACGGTCACACCTTCAGGCCTGCAAACCTCAGCCACATTCTGCACCGCAGTGAACTGGGGCATTCCAACACCGGATATGACTCGCGTTGTGCATATCGACCCCGGTCCAACCCCGACCTTCACCGCACTTGCTCCTGCTTTCACAAGATCTTGAGCTCCATCAGCAGTTACCACATTGCCGGCAACCACTGGGGTTTTGGGAAAGTTTCCGGCCAATTCACTGATGAGATCCAATACTCGGGTCGTATGCCCAGTGGCCGCGTCAATAAATAATGCATCCGCACCCGCCTCAATCATGGCCGCTGCTCTTTCTCTTGAATCACCCCCGACCCCAATCGCGGCGCCTACACGAAGCTGACCATTGGAATCCTTACAGGCATTCTTATAACGCTGCCTGATCTCAATGTCTTTTGTGGTCATCATACCCGCAAGCTTGCCGTCCTCATCAATGAGCGGGAGCTTTTCCAGCCTATTTGCGTAGAGAATCTGACGAACATCATCCTGCGAAGAACCTTTCGGCGCCGAAACAAGGCGCTCTTTTGGAGTCATCATTTCAGATACCCGTGTTGAATCATCTTCCACATACCAGATATCACGATTGGTAACCATTCCAACAAGCTCACCATTGGAATCAACAACAGGGAATCCCGAAACTCCATGTTCATTCATTATCTGATGCAATT
>CALCSP010000477.1 GCA_937893785.1 uncultured Verrucomicrobiales bacterium | reverse complement strand
TCGGTTATGGACATCCTCTAGAATGACCGACAAAACCGTTTTGTTCGCAGCATCTTCTGCGGATTGGATACCTACAGGAAGAATGCCTACCAACGAAATGAGCACTGTTGCCAGTATCCCTATAGTGATGACAATCTCAATAAGGCTGAAGCCATGCCGATTTGCTGACTTATTCCCGATCATGGCCTGTATATACGAACCCTTCCTGTTAAAGTGTCAATATTGAACTGACTCCAGTCCCTGTTTGATGCATCAGTATCGACAAGAGTTCCTCCGCCAGCTGAATCATAATATCCATTAACCACAACCGTTAAAATATTACGCTGCTCCCCTCCCGGAAAACGAGCACCCCCTGAAGGAGTGAATTCAAAAAAGACAATCCTTACGCGATCATTGCGAATCTCCTCAATGAATGATTCAGCATCTTTAGAAGGCAGAAAATCCCCACGTATACTACTACCATCTTCCCGTGCATAAGCAGAACCTCGTAAGTAATCAACCCGATGGTCTGCAAACACCAGTCCCGGAGGAAGCGTTTTCCACTCATTGAGAGGAACAAACTCCTCCCGTTCACGATCCCATTCCCATAAACCGTATTTACGATAGGCAGCTTCACGGTCATCCTCCCATGCGCTCACAATGCCAAATCTGACAATGGTCCTCTTGGCAATGGCATGACTGCGAGCAAGAGTCATCATACTTGAAATATGACGAATCGCCGTGCTCATGCCCGCCGTCGATGTTAAGCCCTTTATCGCAGGTATCGAGAGAGCCATGAGTATCGAAATAATCGTTAATACTACCAGGACTTCAACAAGCGTGAACCCTCTCCTCCGCTCGTCACGGATTTTGCGCAGACTGTATTTTCCGAATACCCGATGCATTCAGTATTTTTGTGGGATTAAAAAACTGCTCACCTCCTGATTTAACCTAATCCAGTGTATATGCATTGTAAATGAATTACAGCGCACATTTCACTTTAAAGGTGAACATCCAATCAAGCCTCGCAGACCGAATGACCACTGCCTATACTCCTAGAAAAACCAAGCAACAAGAGCTCTCTCAATAGAGCTGACTCAATTTGAAAGCCTAATCCCCATGATTAGCTTGATGCAAGCTAATCAACGGAACGCCTTTGCATCCCATAACACCTCGATCATCCGATAACCGCGCGGATCATACTTCCTGAGCTCATCACGGTTATGCGGAAACCAGTCATTTTTGCCAAAAAAAGCCTCGGTAAGCTCCGCAAAATATTCCTCCTTATTACTTGCCGCGTAAGCTCGCACCCTCTTCGACTTGTCTTTCCGGTCAGGCACACGGAGGTAAAGCCCCCTTGCAATTGCCCCTGCATACGCCTTACGAATGATTTCATTATCCAATTTTAGTTTCACATTGTGATAAGCGTGCGCCAATTCATGAAGCAAGGTCATTGGCCCCCACTCAAAAATCCGATGCTCAAACAATGCAGCCTCCGGATTAATAACATGCACACCCGGCGCCATGTGTGGATTCAGCCCATGCTTGCGCAACCACTCCTTGCTGCGATGAAACGGTATCACTCCCCTTTCATTTGGACGCAATGGGTACCCGGGCTCGTCGCTAACCCAAACGGGAATCTTTCTTAGATAGTCCGCAGCTTCCCGCGGTATTTTATCAAGAAAGTTTTCAACCCCCTTTTTCAATTCACCTAGAATCTTTTCCTTCAACGGAATATTCCCAGCAATTCGTTCCTCAATATAAACCGTCCATCCATATACATTGGCCTTTTCATAATGCCAACTGCGATTGCCGTCCTGAAACACCTCTTTAGAATCAGCAGAGAACGCATCCCCAATGCAATAAACAAAAATGGAATGAAGGATAAGGAGCAATTTGCAATTTCTCATAACTTAAAGGCATTAGCACAGTTTAACCTGCCCAGCTATCAGCATCACCATTCCACTCATACCACATAGATATCGCACATCAATTCATACAGCACTCTTCCTATCGAAGGAACGGTATTGAATTGCCTCCAGAACATGTTCAGCTTTGATGTCAGGCGCCCCATCTAGGTCGGCAATCGTACGGGAAACTTTGAGTATCCTGCTATGCCCACGTGCTGAAAAATGAAGCCTATCCATAGCCTGCTCAAGCAACTCACTTCCCTCATTATCCAGCCGGCAATGCTTTTGTATTAATCTCGTTGTCATGGATGCATTGTTTGCCACACTTCCCATATCATTGAGAAAACGTGCTGACTGCAGCGACCGCGCACCTGCTACCCTTTGCCTGATTGACTTACTCGACTCCGCCTCCTTCATACCACTCAGTTCCTTGTAAGGGATTGCCGGCACATCGACATGCAAATCAATCCGATCCATCAAGGGACCTGAAATACGCTGACGATAATGGGCAATCTGGTTTGGCGTGCAACGACACCCCCTGTTAGGATCTCCAAGAAAACCACACGGACAGGGGTTCATCGCCGCCACCAACATAAACCGTGCAGGAAACGTGACTGTGGATGAAGCCCTAGCAATCACCACTTTCCCATCTTCCAATGGCTGACGCATGACCTCGAGGGCAGATCGACGAAACTCAGGGAGCTCATCGAGAAACAACACACCATGATGAGACAAAGAAACCTCTCCCGGTCTGGGATTGTGACTGCCACCAAGTAACCCTGCTTCAGATACGGTATGATGAGGCGAACGGAAGGGTCGCGTAACGAGTATTCTTTCACTGCCATTGATCTGTCCGGCGACAGAATGCACCTTTGTAGTTGCAATGGATTCCCGCTCGCTCATATCAGGCATAATGGTAACCATGCGCTTTGCTAGCATCGACTTACCGGTACCGGGAGGACCAATCATAAGGATATTATGATTACCTGCTACCGCGACTTCAATGGCACGCTTGACATGTTGCTGTCCCTTGACTTCCGAATAATCAATC
>CALCSP010000476.1 GCA_937893785.1 uncultured Verrucomicrobiales bacterium | reverse complement strand
TTCGCGCAGATCACCGCCGCCGGCATAGAGGGTAATACCTGACATCTGCAAGGGCTCAGCCCCTGCGTTAACCAGTTCCAGCCAGAAAGCTTCCCCGTCGGCCGGCATCATTTCGTTAAAGCGCAGTCGAGGTGCGGAACCTGGAATGGAACCAGCTATTTCCGCATCCAACTCTAGACCAAAAACAATGTCACTACTGCCGATCCTCTCCTGATGAACCTCGACCGATATCCTATTCTCCCCGGCGACAAGTGCGCCGGAAGGCAAGGGGATCGTAGCCGATAGTTCATCAACATCGAGACCTGAAGCAGCCAGTGTTGCTGCTTCAGGAACACCCGCCGGCATATTCACCCTAAAAACTTCGCTGCCGTTTATATAAATCACAGCCCCATCATCCACGGCATGCCTCAAGTTAAGTGACTGAAGGCCGGCGATCTGTGTAGCCCCTAGGTTAAACTCCCGCTCAAAATAATAGGTAACCACAAAAGGATTATTTAAACCTGGAAACCTTAGCGTTGTATTAATAGGAATCGTGACACCGCTCTCCCTACCCAGACCGCCAGGCCCGGATCTCCAGTCCCCTCCCTCAGGATGAGTAACTGCCGCCCATCCACTACCAAGATCGCTACCAGACTCGTTATAGCGCCAGACATCATCTAAAACGATCAGTTTGGATATCACTGTTGGCGGAGGTGTGTTGGCATCCGGAAAGTTCGTGCTACCCGGCGTCCCGCCTGATTGAGATGAAAAGGTCCAGTTTTCCGGAGGAACACTCGCCGAGTAAGGAATGCGCTTTGCAAGAGTGGCACCAGACCCGTCAGCGGCCGCAGGCCAAAGTCCTCCATCAGAGAAATCAACCTCATCCATCAAACGGCCGCTCTGGTTGAAGAGGACTAGGTGCTCACCACCATTCTGGATGCTGCCGGAAAACGGACCAAGTTGAGCAGGCCCCGGATTCTTGGCAACTACAAGGTAGGAACCGGAATCAAGGAATGTCCCCTGAGGAAACGTGTAACCAATGCCGGAAATTTTCCAGCCGGACAAATCAACCTTGATCCCCATTTGGTTGAAAAACTCCAACCATTCACCCTCCTCACCCTGCCCTGAAGGATTGTATTGTATCTCGTTGAAAACCACCACCGAATCCGACCCCCCCTGCGCACGGGAGAGCAACAGAAGTAACGTAAAGACAATAGTGGTCGGGACAAAGAACTTCATTGCGGGAGGGGCTAGTGTTCCTCTTCACTCTACATGGCTACGCATGATAGGCACAGACCAAATTATTATCTTTCCCGCTACAGCCAACTCATATGAGCTAGCGTATCTGCAATTGACTGAGAGCAACCTCTACACTCCCAACATCCTCATTATCAATTGAATACGCTGTATATTTCACTGCCGGATCCCTCCTTGTAAAGTCAAAGACTACTTCACCAAAGCTTGGCTTGGCGTTATACCCGAAAAGACAACCTTCCATAACCCTGTGAGCATGGATATTTGTCAGCCTAGAACTCATGAACTCGTATATCGGATAAGCCTTCCCAGGACGCTGGTTTTTCCAGGCATCCGACCGATGTTGATCAGCAGCCAAGACAAAGACCCCGCCGATCCTATTGGCTGTGATAAAACTGAATATGTCCTCCCGCTCCTCTTGGTAGCCATCCCACGTATCAAGACTGTCCGGCTTGACATTCGGCGTCATCGGAACCGAAGAACAAATCACCTTGAAGTCCGCCA
>CALCSP010000475.1 GCA_937893785.1 uncultured Verrucomicrobiales bacterium | reverse complement strand
GTGGCACCGGCACAAACTCTCAGTGACAGGGAATACCAGATAATGCGTGACGCATCATTTGCGGTTATCCGTGAAATCGGCGTTGAAACCGGGGGATCCAATATCCAGTTCTCAGTCGATCCGGAAACCGGGCGTATGATCGTTATCGAGATGAACCCGAGGGTCTCGCGCTCATCCGCACTGGCATCCAAAGCAACAGGATTCCCGATTGCCAAGATCGCGGCAAAGCTCGCCGTGGGCTATACCCTCGATGAGTTACCGAACGATATTACAAAGGAAACTCCTGCCAGTTTTGAACCAACAATCGATTACTGCGTGGTCAAGGTGCCCCGCTTTACATTTGAAAAATTCCCCACCGCGGATCCAGTCCTGACTACCCAGATGAAAAGCGTTGGGGAAGCCATGTCTATTGGCAGGACTTTCAAGGAAGCGATGCAGAAAGCGCTTCGCTCGCTGGAAATTGGTAGATTCGGCCTAGGCGCAGATGGTAAGGGAAAAGCTATCACTGAGGCCAATGCGACTGAAATCCGGGAAAAAATCGCCGTGCCCAACGCAGAGCGTATCTTTTACCTGCGCAGTGCCTTTGCCCTTGGAATGGACGTGGCAGAAATATTTGAAATCACGGGCATTGATCCTTGGTTTCTCCGCCAGTTGCATCAAATCTACGAGGCTGAGCAACAGCTTGCCTCCCCTGATGGGGGCATTTCGATGCGTGAAGCCAAGAAGCTCGGGTTCTCTGATCGGCAAATCGCTCACCTAAGCAAAAAAGAGGAACTCGAAGTCCGGAAGATACGCAAGGAAGAAGGAGTAATTCCAACCTACCGCCTTGTCGACACGTGTGCCGCAGAGTTTGAAGCCTTTACCCCCTACTACTACTCCACATACGGTGACGAGAATGAGGCCCGTGAAAGTGACAGAAAAAAAGTCATGATTCTCGGCGGAGGCCCAAATAGAATTGGTCAGGGAATTGAATTTGATTATTGCTGCTGCCACGCATGCTTCGCACTTAAAGAGATGGGTATTGAAACAATAATGATTAACTGTAATCCAGAAACAGTATCAACTGACTATGATACAGCTGATAGATTATATTTTGAACCTCTGACAACTGAAAGTGTTTTAGAAATATACAGAAAAGAAGATGAGGTTGGTGAAGTTCTTGGAATATTTGTCCAGTTTGGAGGTCAAACACCC
>CALCSP010000474.1 GCA_937893785.1 uncultured Verrucomicrobiales bacterium | reverse complement strand
TTGAAAACACACAATGCCTTACCGCTCCCACCCCAGCTCCCTCAATTTCGGCACGAATTGGGTAGGCAATGCCTGTTTGAAACAGCCAATCCTCCACCGGCGGCAGTTCGCTGAAGGAAACCACGTTCTGCCAGACGACCTCCACAGGTGCATTTATCTCCACCGTGGATGTCACTTCAAATGGAACAGGATCCGGCGCCTTGATTTTCTCAAAGCCCATCAATGGCAAAAGGGTAACCAGAAGAACAGGCGTTACCCGGTTGGAGTAATAACTGGACTGCATGAAATAAGCAACAACACCTCCAAGAATGGCAAGAGGCACAGTCAAACCCATTGCCATGACAAGACAAATGAGTCCCTCCAGGGCAAACAGCAGAATACATACTCCACACAAAGCGCAAGCCGAGCTGGATACCGCCATGCATTTGCCGAAAGAACGGCGCTCATGGATACAGTGGAAAAGGACCGAAGACATGCCCAGCACAAAGGGAATGCCCACGAACAACCCCCATCCATAACTGCCGATCAACTGCACACAAAGCAACAAGAGCAGCAAACACAACAAGACCGATACCCAGATGGAGAAGAAAAAATTGGCCCGGGGTGCGCGGGGCACCAAGCGCTTGAGAAAAGGCGGCGGGTCAACTTCCCGTGAAGTTTCCGAATCCTCCCGTCCCGGCAGGCACGATAACACGGCAAAGAAAAGCAGGTTGATAAAGGGCACAAAGAACAGGACCGCGAGAAAGGTGGGGATACCAATGGAGCGAAGCCGCTTCACGGTGAGAATCACGCCCACGTAGATAAATGGCAGAGCCGTGCCAAGCAACAAGAGCAGGAACGCCTCCCGCTTCAGCTCCAATAGAATACCGGCAAACTCCGTCCCCGGGAACAGGTATTGGTAGGGCATCCACTTGGCATCAAAGAAATAAGCCCCCAGCAGACGGTCGATGTTCCACTTGATGATGAAAAGCAACAGCCCGGAAATGATATAAAAACCCCGTTCCACCTGACCTTTCCAGGAAAACATCCGGAACCATATTGATTGTTTTCCGCCCATGATATTACTGAAAACATAGCGCGTATTTCCCAGGGTGAAACAAAAACACCCCCGACTCCACGCGTTTAATCCCCGGAAAAATCTGCTCCCTGCCGGCGCAGTGAATGCACAGTGAGTCCATCCGTATTACTGCGCCCGGAAGATATCCGGCTTGCGATCAGCCCAATGACAAAGCAGCTGCTCACAGACACAAAGGGATAGAAATAAGCGGCCACATCGGTACCTTTCCAGACCCAGAACACCACTGCCACGCCCCCGGCGCAGCCAATCAGTGCTCCGGTCGCATTGGCACTTCTACTCAAGACCCCGAGCAGGAAAAGCCCGCCAAGCATACCCATAATAAGTCCAACAATCTTGATGAATTCATCAAACAGGGACTTGATATCCGGGTTGATGAAAACCAACCCGAAAGCGGTCCCCAGAACCCCCATACCCACTGTCAGCTGGCGTGCCGTCTTCAAGTATTTGAGGTCGCTGTCCTCCCCCTCAGGATCGTGAAAATTCATGGGCTTTAAGAAATCCGTGACCAGGGTGGTCGCCGTGGAGTTCATGCTGGTGGAAACCGTCGACTGGGCAGCCGCGAAAATCCCGGCGACAATCAATCCCGCCAGCCCCACCGGCATCTCACTTGCAATGAAAAGCGGGAAGACCTGATCGGTGGTCATGGTGGGATCCAGACTCGACGGATTGGATTGATAAAAGGCAAAAAGGGCGGAGCCAAGCCCGAAGAAGAGAATACTGGCCACGACACTGAGCACCGCATTGGTCCAGATCGAGCGTGCCGCCATCTTGCGGTCCGGCGTGGTCATGTAGCGCTGTACCACCGCCTGGTCCGCGGTATATCCTGAGACATTCTGGGCCAGGGCCCCAAGGATAATCACCCAGATGGCGACCTGTGTGCTGGCAATGTCCCAGTTGAAGTTCGCCATGCGGAACTTATCCGCCTCCCCAGCCTTTGTCATGAAGCCATCAAATCCCCCATCCACACCCGCAATAAGCAGAAAAAACGCGATCACTGCACCACCCAGTAGCACAATGGTCTGGATCGTGTCGGTCCAGATCACCGCCGAGATACCCCCCATGGTACAGTAGAGAATACTCAACAATCCCATCAGCACCACCGACCATAAGGGGCTCAGGGGGGTTGCCGCGGAAAGGGCAAGCCCTGTCAGCGACATCACCACCGCCATGCGAAAGACATGGAAAAGGGTAAAGAACCCGCTGCCCAACATCCGCACCGAGGGACTGAAACGCTTCTCGAGATACTCGTAGGCGCTAGTGGCATCGATCCTCCGGTAAAACGGCAAAGCCACGTATACTGCGACAAATGCCACCACCGGGATGGTCATGTTGGCAATAAAATAGACCCAGTTCTGCGCATAGGCCTTGCTTGGCAGCCCTGTAAAGGTCAGCGAGCTGAGCATGGTGGCAAAGATGCTGCAACCCGCCGCCCACCAGACCATGCGTTTGCCACCACGGAAAAAGTCATCCGTCCCCTTGCTGCGCCGGGCAAAATACAAACCCACACCGACCATCAGCAGCAGGTAAAGCCCCAAGACAACATAATTGATTACCCCAAAATCTTTTTCCCTAGGCTGTGGGGTCACCTTCCAGATCTTCGGTGAGCGCACCCGGGGGCGCACCTCACCACTGGCGATGATGATCGAATCCCCCCAGAGTACCGGGATGGTGGTGACGTGGTTGGCTGGGCTGCTGCCCGACTCTTGCTGCTTATCAACGCGATTCTGAGCATCTGCACGAGATAATCCCCTGCTGACCAAATCCTCAACCCGCTTCTTCAAGTTCTCATCCGAAAGCTTATTGAACACTTCAACCCAAGTATCCGTGATGGTGTGGTAGAGGTAAGTTTTTCTCGGAAAGCCCGGGTGATCATCCTTCAGTTCGTCAGCCTTCCCCCACAACGCACCATCTGATCCTCCGAGAACTGCCACATGGCTCTGGCCATAGCCGATTGCCGTTCCTGCCATCAGCGGCTTATCGGCAGCGGTCCGGGCACGCCAACTCTTGCTGCGCGTGTTGTATTCCCAGACATCGGAAAGAAGCTCAACTGCACCACCTTGCTCTCGCCTGCCGCCGATCACGTAGATGCAGTCATCAAAGCCGTTGTGCTGGGCAGCCACCTGCATAAAGGCGCGTGGTGACCAAGGCACATCCGCAACCACCTGCCATTGCGCCTTGTTACCGTCACCTAAATTTAGCGACCACACACTGTTAGTCGAACTGGCAAGCTTCTTTCCCTGCTGACCACCAACCAGATAGACCACACCCTTGACCAGTGCTGCCGCCCCGTAGGCCACCGGAACCGGCAACGATGGAAAATCCCTGCGCTCAACTTTTTCCGTCTCCTTGTTCCAGGAGAGCAGGAACACATCCCGATAAACATTTTCCGCGTCATCTCCCCCCATGCACAGCACACCATCTGCGGTCGACACACTGGCACCATAGGCAAGTGGGCGAGAAAGTGTGCCACCATCCTTCCACTGGTATTCCGCACCGTCTTTTACCAACACATAGACCTTGTCATGCCACACCTTGCCCGTCTCCCAAAGCGGCTTGTTGGGAAAATTGGCCCCGCCGGCAACAATCAGCGCATCGTTATGCACCCCGACAAACGGACCGGCAACCCCGGGGTTGTCGACCCCTTCCGTAAGTGCGGGCAACTCCGGCAGGGAATCCCACTTGAGGACCTGGTCCGCCAAAACGGCATTGGCGCCAAAAAGAAAAAGGCAAAAAAGGCCGGGAAATAATCGTCTCACGTTGATCAACCTGCCAAAATTCGTCCGCCAAGGCCACGAAAATTTCCTTAGCAACACCTTATCGCCCGAAAGCAGCAATCCTCAGCCCTGTTGGTTGCGCATGAAATCCGCGGTCTGCACAAAAAAATCCTCCAACAATCCAGCGGCCGGTTCGGCAATAGTCTGCTCCACCATGGCCTTACCCATCAGTTGCAACCAGCGGTCACGCTCCGCCTCCCCAATCCGAAACGGCATGTGTCGCATGCGCAGGCGTGGGTGCCCGCGCTCCTCGATGTATTTCTGTGAACCGCCAAATCGATAGACAAGGAAATCGGCCAGTCGCTCCTCTGCTCCCTGCCAGTCTGAATCAGGATACATCGGGCCAAGCAGATCATCCTCCTTGACCCGCCGGTAAAAGGCAGCAACGAGCTCACGCAACCCTGTCTCGCCAATTTGCTCGTAAACCTCTTTCATTAAGGAAAAGGTGACACGGGGAGGCCGGGTAATCCAGAGGATCTGTCATCATAACACTGGAAAATTACAAAGCGAAACCCTCACCTTTCTTATCCTGTCATATGGAGGACGCAAAGAACCCGTGACGATTGTGTGACAATTAAATATTGGGGTTAGGAATTGAAGTACGCGTATGTTGCATTCAAGATGATTGACATCGAAACAAACACAGACATCAAAGTCAGTGAAAAAGACAAGCCACCCTTGCCCGAGATTATTCTCGCTGCCCTGTCTTTATCCATACTGGTAGCACTATTCTGCCGTTGCCCCTTTTCAGTAAGGCGCCGCAAGGAAACGCCTGCACTACGCAATTGGGTCGGATATTGTAACCTGCAGAGGGAAAAAATCTACAAACCCGACCAGCAATTCCAACTAGGGATAAAGCTAAGAATCAAAACCGATTCAAGCGATCACATCCATGCTTTTTGATGCCATAAAGCAACAAACAAGCTAAGCATCAGCATCAGAGCTGCCGGCACTGCTCGCATCAAACTGTCCCCCTTTACCCGAAGATGCATGATCACCGCAACGACCATCAAGACCGCCATGCCATATGCCGCGGGAACAACCAAATCACTCATCCAGATGCCCGCGACCAAAGCCGTGGCGAGCAAAATCTTAGCAGCGCCCACAGAATACAGTGCCCATAGAGGAAGTCGGTAAACGGCAAATTCCTCCTTTAGATTTCTGGCACCGGCCGCCCGGTACGGTGTCTCTAACCCCGGCCTGATCAACCACACTGAATAGATTGTCAACGCGATCAGAATCTGTGCTCCGATTATTGACATTTCAAACATAGACGGCCACGAACCTGACACGATCCGAGTTGATATCAAGAGCTCTTTATATCTTTATCCTATTGTATTTAAGCACCTATCGCCCCTCACTGATTATCATCTAATTTGGAATAACCTTGAGGAGAAGCTTCCAACTTGATTCAACAGGACGAGGATATACTATGGTGTTCTCGCAGGAAGGGTGGCTGAGCTTGGTTTAAGGCGCTTGATTCGAAATCAAGTGTAGGGGCAACTCTACCGTGGGTTCGAATCCCACCCCTTCCGCGGTTTTTACAAGGTACAGGGAGTGATTTCATCCAATGGGAAGGGTTGCTTAAAAGTATATCCTCAACCATATTGAAGGTGGCGGGGGCCTGACCCGCAGTTCACGCTGTGGGTTCCCTGCTAAATGATGAAAGTCATTATGGGTCGTTAGTCCATGGTCGGACCAACGGCCCTTTTTATTAAATTACTCCGCTTCCTTTATAAGAGAACAGCTTCCCCGGCTAAAAGACTTGTGGATAACGTCCTCCTCCCCTAAAACATCGATTAAGACCAATGCGAAAAGCAATGACCCTGACGGGAACTCCATTACCAGCCACTGGATGATCTACAGTGAAGCAGGCACATACCAAAAATTAGCCACCTTAAGCCGGGCGCAGGGGAAACAAACACAACTTGTCATCCCTGACAGCAACCCTCGGGTGTCCCCGTCCACCATTCACGTCATCCTCAGCGTTAGGGAATACGGCACCCCGCCTCTGGTTAGTTACAGACGCGCAGTTATCCGCGTTGGTCGTTAAATTGCTGATATCACTATCAGTAAATCCACTGAAATAATGAGTAACGCGTGAGATAACAGTGACAAGCAACGGTTATTATTTGAATAAAATAACCAATTGGAGAATAATTCCATGTAACCATGCTCAGGATTTCCGACACCAAGGCTGACCGTAATTGCGAAGGCCTCATGCGCCGCGACTTCCTGCGCATAGGTGCTCTCGGGGCAACAGGATTGACGCTTGCCGATCTGCTGCGCGCCCGCGCCGAAGCATCCTCTCCATTGCATGGAATTGTTAAAGACCGTTCCGTGGTATTCCTCTTTCTCAATGGTGGGCCTTCCCACATCGAGTCTTTTGACCCGAAAATGGATGCTCCATCCGAGGTGCGCTCCATATTTGGAGAGGTAAAGACCAAACTTCCAGGTATCACCTTTGGCTCACACTTCCCGCAAATGGCAGCAAGGGCGGACCAGTTATCCATCGTGCGCTCCTACGGCAGTGGCAACTCAGGCCACACATACCAGAAGGTGGCCAGTGGCAACAATCCGACCAAGGCCACAATGGGTGCCATTTATTCACGCATCGCCGGCACCAATGAACCCACTCATGGGCTACCAAACAATGTGCTGGTAGTCCCCGAGGCAGTTGGTGAAGGGCTCAAGCTGAAGAGCAACTTTGAGACCAAGGCCCTACCGACACTCACCGACCCCGGCACTATCGGCACCAGCCACAGAGCCTTCAACCCGCAGGGTGGAGGGGAGCTTAAGCAGGATATGGAACTGCAACTGGCACGTGAACGCTTTGATGACCGGCGCAAACTGCTCAATCACCTCGACGGTCTCAAGCGCGCTGCGGACAATGGAGCCCTTGATGGAACGGATCGATATCAACAGCAGGCATTCGATATCGTGACCGGCGCTGCAGCAGATGCTTTTGATATCAGTAAGGAAGATCCACGTACCATAGCGCGCTATGACACCAGCAAGCTCTTTGATATCAAGGAAGTCACCCGCTGGTTCGATATGGCACGCGCATCCAACCTGCTGGGTAAGCAGATGTTGATGGCACGCCGATTATGTGAAGCCGGGGTTGGATTTGTTACTGTCAGCGACTGTGGTTGGGACCACCACAGCAATAACAATAGCCCGAAAGGGCTTGGTGGTTTTGCCTGGCTAGCTCCTCAGGTAGACCATGCGGTTTCCGCATTCATTGATGATGTGCGTGAACGGGGACTGGAAGACAAAATTCTCCTGGTGGTTACCGGCGAAATGGGCAGGACACCAAAAATAAACAAAAACGGGGGACGGGAACACTATGGTGAACTCACCCCATTGGCTTTCTTTGGGGGGGGCCTTAAAATGGGACAGGTTGTCGGAGCCTCCGATAACCATGCCACGCGTGCCATCACTACTCCTTACCGCCCCCAACACATGATGGCCACCATCATGCACTCACTCTTTGACATTGGAGAATTGCGCCTCGTGGATAATATTCCCGCTAATCTAAAGGATACCATTACCGAAGGCCAACCCATTAAGGAATTAGTATAAAGCCTTTCATTCACGGCTTGGCTCCACCTCGTAACCATCAGCTGTATCCTTGATGGTCCAACCCGCAGTGGCTAGCTGATCCCGAAGACGGTCGGACTCCTCCCAGTTTTTATCCTGTTTGGCTGCCCAACGCTGCTCTGCCATCTGTAAAATATCAGCCGGCACATCAGAAACCTCACCTTCCCTCTCGGAAATCTCCGGAACAATCCATCCGAAAGCGTGTACAATCATCGCCAGCCCGGTGCGAGCGGCATCCATCTCCTTTTCAGTTAAGGAGCCTGCCGTCACACCCTTCTCCAGCGGCTTAAGAACTGTAAATAACTGCCCAAGAGCAGCAGGTGTATTCAGATCCTCGAGAAGCGCTTTCCAAACCGGCAGAAAAGGACCAGCATCCAGGCTTCCGCAAGCGGCAAGCTTGC
>CALCSP010000473.1 GCA_937893785.1 uncultured Verrucomicrobiales bacterium | reverse complement strand
GCCGCCGAGAAGCCCGAGGCATGGCGAGGATCGCGAACGGGTGTTTTTGTGGGTATTTCCTCCAATGAATACGGCTCAATCCAAATGATGGGTGAGGCGGATATTGATGTGCATACCAATTCAGGAAGCACCCTTTCCATTGCTTCCAACCGAATTAGCTATCTGTACGATTTCAAGGGGCCTTCGATCTCTGTGGATACTGCGTGTTCCTCTGCTCTCGTGGCGGTGAATCTGGCCTGCAAGAGTATCTGGAGTGGTGATTGCGATGCTGCGCTTGCTGGCGGGGTTAATGCCCTGCTGATGCCGGATAGTTCAATTGGCTTTTCCAAGGCCACCATGCTTTCGCCGAGTGGACAGTGTTTTGCCTTTGATGCAAGGGCCAATGGCTACGTGCGTGGTGAGGGTGCCGGGTTGGTAGTGATCAAGTCCCTCAAGCGAGCGCAGGAGGACGGGGATCGTATTTATGCCTTGATTCGCTCTGCGGTAGTTAATCAGGACGGCAATACGTCTTCGATGACAGTTCCCGGTGAGGATACTCAGGCTGCAATGTTGCGTGATGCTTACAAGCAGGCAGGTATGTCTCCGAATCGTGTCACTTATATGGAAGCGCACGGCACAGGAACCCCCGTGGGTGACCCTATTGAAACCCGTGCACTTGGTGAGGTGCTTTGTGAGGGACGACCCGATGGGCAAGATTGCATTATCGGCTCGGTGAAGTCCAATATTGGTCACCTTGAATCAGGCTCGGGTATTGCAGGTTTGATTAAAGCTGCGCTGGTTTTACATAAGGGACAAATACCCCAAAACCTCAATTATCAGACCCCAAATCCGAATATTCCTTTCAAGGAGCTCAAGCTCAAGGTTCCCAGTGAGAATATGCCGCTGCCTCGGCAGGGTGAACTGCCGCCGGTTACGGCGGTGAATTCCTTCGGGTTCGGAGGAACCAATGCCCATATTGTTCTTGAGGAGGCTCCACGAGAAAGCTCGAAAGAGGAAGGCGCTGTTGATGTTGTTGATGTTGATAGGCCATTTTTGCTGCCCATCAGTGCCAACGGTGATGCCGCACTCAGAAAAATGGCTGAATCCTATCGTAGGTTCCTCAGTGAAAGTTCTGATTCTCTGAGCGAGATTTGTTTTTCTGCCGGTCATGACAGGCAGCGGATGGATGACCGTCTTGTCGTCATTGGTGAAAATGCCGCAAAGATGCGCAACTTTTTGAAATCCTGGATGTTGAATCCCGGTGAGGCACAGGGTGTGATCAGTAGTAAACCTTCGATCAAGAATACAGCTCCTGTCTTTGTTTTTACAGGGCAAGGGGCACAGTGGTGGGGTATGGGGCAGGAGCTTCTTGTGCGTGAACCGGTTTTTCGGGACATGGTTGTGCGCATCGACCAGCTACTAGGATCCATGACGGATTGGTCTCTGATTGAGGAGATGAATCGCGGGGAAGAGGATTCAAGGATTGACCGGACCGATATTGCACAGCCTGCCATCTTTGCTCTTCAGGTGGCTCTGGCTGAGCTTTGGAAATCATGGGGAGTTTATCCCGCCAAGGTAATCGGCCACAGTGTTGGGGAGGTCGCGGCCGCCTATGTGGCCGGGATTTATACCCTTGAGGATGCTGTCACTGTGATCTATCACCGCAGTCGATTGCAAAATACCACTGGCGGACATGGTCGAATGGTTGCAGTTGGTGTTTCACAACAGGAGGCCAAGAATCTCATTGCAGGTCATGAGCAGGCAATTGAAGTGGCAGTGGTTAACAGTCCTGGAATGGTTACTCTTGCCGGTGATACTGAAGTCCTTGAGGAAGTAGTTTCAGTGATCGAGAAGAGTGGTAAGTTTGTGCGTTGGCTGCGAATTGATTACGCTTTTCATACGCACCAGATGGAGCCGATTAAGGAGGAGCTCATTGAGGTGCTCGCCGGGATTGCGCCCTGTTCCTCTTCGGTTCCCTTTTACTCCACGGTGAGTGCTGGATTACTCGACGGCAAGGAACTCGATGGCCAATATTGGTGGCGCAATGTGCGTGAATCCGTGCTGTTTGCGCCGGCAATCAAGAGGCTTGCCACTGAGGGGGCTGATCTTTTTCTTGAGTTGGGGCCTCACCCTGCACTGCTCAACCCGATTACCGAGTGCCTTGGTGATGTGGGTAAAAAGGGCATTATCCTTCATTCTCTGAAGCGCAAGGAAGGGGAAAGTGAAACCATACTGGCCAACTTGGCGCTCATGCACAATGAGGGTGTTGATGTTGACTGGGCTTCTCTCAATCAGGCGCAGGGACATCACGTGCGGCTTCCCAGTTATGCCTGGAATCATGAGCGGTTCTGGATTGAGTGTGACGAGTCCCACAGGCATCGCTTGCAAAAAGTGGATCATCCGCTTTTGGGTTTGCGGCAACCAGCCCCACAACCCACATGGGAGTTTCGCCTTGATCCCCGCGAGTTTCGTTATCTTGATGATCACCGGTTTTGGGACAGTATTGTGTTTCCTGCGGCCGGCTATGCCGAGATAGGCTTGGCTTTGGCTCGAGTTTTGTTTGCTGATGAGGTTATTGCTGTTGAGGACCTTGTAACCAAGAAGGCACTGTTTGTTTCCGAGAAAAACGTTCCAATCGTTCGTGTTGTTTACAATGAGCAGGACAGATCCTTTGTAGTTTATTCAACCACTGATGAGGGCAAAAACTGGGAATTGAATTCCGAGGGATTTCTACGCAAGGTTGAGTCCGGTGTTCCTGTGTTTACCGAGGGTATTGATTCCATCCGTGAAAGGATGGATAAACATGCAAATCACGAGCAGTATTATAAAGAATACAGGGATGCAGGGTATCAATTTGGCCCGAATTTCAGCCAGGTAACCAACATATGGAGCAGACCTAATGAGTCGGTTGCTGAGATCACTGTGCCTGACGAGATTGCCCAAGATGTTGAAGGTTATCATTTTCATCCGGCTGTCTTGGATGCGTGCTTTCATGCTTTAAAAGGCGCTCAGGTCATACCCGATGACGCGAAGGCGAGCGAAAACTTCTACCTTCCGGCAGCAATTCGCCGTGTGCATCTTTACCGGGACCGTTCGCCCGTTCGTTTTTGGGCACATGCAGTCATTACCTATGAGGATAATGAAAGTGTTCTTTCCGATATCCTTGTCTATGATGATGAAGGTGAGCGTGTGGCGGATATCCTTGGTTTCCGGATTGACCGGGTAGAGCAAAAGGACGAAGACGCTGAGGCTCTTGAGAATTCATTCTATGAGTTTCGCTGGGAGGCCAAGCGTCTGCGTGGTAGTCGAGTCTCAGGGGATCCGCAGTTTGAGGATCCCGCCAGGATTGCGGCCGCTGTCAATGAAGGCCTACAGGAACGTTATGAGCGTCATAAACTGGCAAACTATCTAGGAGATTTTGCTTTAAGAGTTGATTCATTGGCTTGCCGCTGTGTTGAGGAGGCCTATAAGAAATTGGGCTGGAATCCGGAGGTTGGCGAGGTGTTCACTACGGAATCAATTCTTGGGTTGCTGGGGATTGTTGCTGAGCATCACCGCTTGGCAGGGGCGCAGCTGAAGGCACTGGCTGCTGACGGGGTGATTGAAGAGCTGGAGAATTCGCAATGGAAGGTGTTGCAAGAATGTGCCGTTACCGATGTGTGTGTGGAACTGGCAACTCTCAGGGAAGAATTTCCTGAGTATGCCGCGGATCTTGATCTCTATGATATGGCCTGGCCTCGACTGGCCGAAGTGTTGTGTGGGGATACCGATCCTCTGGAGATTCTATTTCCCGGTGGTTCCTCGGAAAAACTGGAGGCCTTTTATATTGAAGGAGCTGACTTCCCGGCCAATAACGAGATGCTTGCCTGTGCGGTAGCAAAGGCGGTTGAGGGAGTTGCTGACCGCCGTGCTGTTCGGATCCTAGAGGTGGGTGCAGGCACTGGATCCCTGACTCGCAGTGTCCTGGAAACCCTGCCCGCAGAGCGCATCGACTATACTTTTACTGATAACGGTCCGGCATTTATTTCCGAGGCCCGAAAAGCCTTTGCTGACAAAGGCTCCATTGAATTCGGTATCTTTGACATTGAGCAGGATCCTGCTGAGCAGGGCATTGATCCTGCAGGGTATGATCTCATACTGGCCACCAACGTGATCCATGCCACTTCTGACTTGAAGACAACACTGGCACAGCTCAGGAGTTGTCTAGCACCTGGAGGCCTGTTGATGTTCCTTGAGGTGACGCGTTCGCGCAATGGTCTTGACCTTATTTTCGGGCTACTGAAGGGGTGGTGGCAGTATACCGACATGGATCTGCGCCCTGATTCTGCACTGCTGAGTCGAAACCAATGGGAGGAACTTCTTGCCGATTGCGGCTTTGGAAATGTTGCCTCATTTGTCAATACCCCGGATGCAGGGGATGCTGGCCAGACAGCTTTTATTGCAGAGCGAGGTGAGGATGACGAGGCTCCCGAAGAGTATTCGGAGGAGGATGAAGGGGAACCGGGTCCGGAGGTTGCCACTACGCTGATTTTTTCCGATTGTAAGGATTTTTCAGGAAACCTATCGAGCCTTCTTGAGGAGACAGGTAAGCAGGTTGTTATTGTCTCGGCCAATGAATCCCCGGCCGATGTAATTGCCGGTATTGATGAGATTGAGACCATTATTCATGCCTCGTCCATTGAGCTTCTACCTGTGACTTCAGCCACTTCTCCGGAAGACTTGATGGAGGCACAGCAAAAGGGATCAATGCACCTGCTGAAACTCGTGCAGGCATTGGCAGAAGCTGAACTGGAAGAGGTTCCGACTGTGTATGTCCTTGGAAGGGGTATTAGGCCAATTACCGATGATGACGAAATTTCCGGACTGGCATCATCCCCCTCGGTTGCCCTTTTGCGGGTTGCCCGGGGTGAGCACCCTGAATTCGGATGGAGGCATATAGATCTTGCGGCTAAAGCATGCGTCCATGATGCGGCAAACGTTTACGACGAGATTATTTTTAGTGATGAGGAAAATGAGGTCGGCTATCGTGATGAGAATCGCTATGTGAACCGTTTGCATCCGGTCAAGGCGGAGGATCAGTGCAATCGGCTTAATGAGGCAATCGGGTCTGATGGTTCAATCCTGCCATACCGCTTGCAGATTGATACCCCTGGAATCCTAACCAATCTGTCGCTTAACCAGACGGTAAGGCGTGAACCGGGAGACGGTGAGATTGAGGTTTCGGTTAAGGCAGGTGGGATTAATTTCCGCGATGTGATGAAGGCATTGGGAATGTATCCGGGTAACCCGGTGGACCTGAAGTGGTTTGGTGATGACTTTTCGGGGGTGGTTACCCGTGT
>CALCSP010000472.1 GCA_937893785.1 uncultured Verrucomicrobiales bacterium | reverse complement strand
CTGAGCCTACTCCAGATCCTGAGCCTACTCCAGATCCTGAGCCTACTCCAGATCCTGAGCCAGAGCCTGCCCCGGCAAATGAATCAGCCGCTACCGATGGGGGCCCGATTTCCAAGCAGGTTCAGGGTTACTGGGTAATGGACAAGGACTCGATGATTGCCGCCATGAAAGCTGATGCTGCCAAAGAAGGTGGCGAAAACCTTGATCAGGCTGCACTCGCGTTAATGCTGCCCATGATCGAGATGATGGCAGAAATGATGGCTATCAAGATCGGTGATGGATCCATGTCCATGCTTTCACCGGACGGTGAGGAAAAATCCACTTTCAAACTCCTTGAAACCGATGACGCCACCGGAAAATTCAAGATCCTTGTCACCAAAGAGGACGGAGAAGAAGAGGAGGAAACCCCCGGCCATATCAAGGGAGATACATTGACGATCACTGATGATGGAAAGACCATCGTAATGACTCGCATTGATGAGGAGGAATTCACCAAACGCCAGAAAAAGATTAAGGACTTTGATCCCACAAAATTGTTGCAGGGGCTAGCTCCCGAAGGATTGCCCGAGGGACTCAATATTGAGGAAGCTCCTGAGCCAACTCCCGTTCCTGAGCCCTGAGCACTCTTTATCGACAGGCTACAAGCCTATCGCTTGTTATAATTATAATCATAAAAGGCGCATTCCCTCACGGGGATTCGCCTTTTTCTTAATCCCTGCCGATGCGACGATTCCAAGCAACACAGTCCTCATAACAAACTCCCGATCCCCCAAAAATGTCGAGTGCGCTGCCAATCGTCAGGTCAACGCTCCCCTCACTGAGTGTATCCACCCGCTCTAGGTCACTCATCGAGTAAGCACCACCTGCATAGGTCACAGGTAGTTCCTGCCAATTGCAAAGAAGGGCAACAAGCTCTTCATCAATCCCTGCACACTTCCCCTCAACATCAGCTGCATGGATCAAAAACTCCGCACAACTGCCTGCTAACCGGTCAAATGTATTAAGGCTGACCTTCAGATCAGTGAGGGTCCTCCAGCGGTCCATGGCAACCTTCCAGCCCCCGCCCGCAACTCCCCGGCAACTCAGATCAATGACCAGATGTTCACGGCCCACCGCCTTGACCAGTTCCGCCAACCGATGCTCACAGAAACTATTTCCCTCAAAGACAAACGAGGTCACGATCACGTGACTTGCCCCGGCATCAAGCCACTTACCGGCATTTTTTGGTGTAATTCCTCCCCCGACCTGTAGCCCTCCCGGATAGGTGCCCAGCGCCTCCCGGGCAGCGGCCTCATTGCCCGGACCGAGCATAATAACATGCCCACCGGTAAGATGATCATCACGGTAAAGGCCGGCATAATAGCTCGCCGGTTGCTCACTGACGTGGTTCTCCCGAACTGTGGCGTTCTCTCCACTGCCAAAGCTTCCCCCAACAACCTGCTTTACCACTCCTTGGTGCAGGTCAATACATGGTCGAAAACGAGTCATTACCCCTAAGCGATGCGTTCTCCGGGTGCAGGTGTCAACGCATTATCAATGGGAGTGGACAAAAGCCCCAACCGCCAGCAACTTCTAGGTCACCTGACATGCGCCTTTTCGTACACATCTCCATCACTTGTCTTCTTGCTCTTAGCTCCTGCTCGAAAGGCAAAAAGACCAGCAGAGTAGACCCTGCAAAAAAAGCCAATGCCCCCATCCCCCCTGGTATGGTCCTTGTTCCCAGCGGCTCATTTAATATGGGCACTGCTCAGGAGCTCTTTGCCCAGGGAGATATCCCAGTCCGCAGCGGTGCAGAGGAATGGCCCCCGCACAGAGTCATCCTGGATGCATTCCTCATGGACGAAACGGAGGTCACAAACCGCCAATTCAAGGAGTTTGTCGATGCCACCGGCTACAAGACACAGGCTGAACGCCCTTTTAGCCAAGAGGATTATCCCAACGCCAAACCCGAGGATCTGCTCCCCGCAGCTTTTGTCATGGCATCACTGACAAAAAAAGTCGACATTAAGACCGAGCACCATACCACCTGGTGGAAACTCACCAATGGTGCCGACTGGCAACACCCAGAGGGACCGGAGTCAAACCTGGATGGACGCTGGGATCACCCGGTGGTCAATATCGCCTATGAGGATGCCGAAGCTTATGCCAAGTGGGCTGGCAAGCGCCTTCCCACGGAAGCAGAGTGGGAATATGCCGCACGCGGCGGCCTTGAGGGCAAGCTCTACCCATGGGGTGATGAACTCACGCCTGGAGGAAAGCACATGGCCAATTGCTGGCAGGGTGATTTCCCAAATGAGAACACCAGCGAAGATGGTTTCAGTTCCTCCTCACCAGTGAAAAGCTTTCCTCCAAACGGCTATGGCCTGTTCGACATGGCCGGCAATGTCTGGGAAATTGTCGCCGACCAGTATGAGAAGGGCTATTACCAGAAAAGCCCTAAATTTGCACCCAAGGGGGGAGTTGGAGAATCTATCGTAAAAGATGGACCGGTAGTGCATCAGCGGGTAATCCGCGGCGGTTCCTTCCTCTGTAATGAAGGCTACTGCACGGGTTATCGCAACGCCGCCCGCCAACTCAGTGATGACATCAGCTCATCCTACCACACGGGATTCCGCTGTGTGAAAGACATCGAGTAAAGAAGGGCATCGCCCCTTAAGGTTGACTAAAATCGGCATGAGGGATGATGTCCTCAGGCCACACAAAAGAAATCAACTCCTTCACGATAACCTGCCGCAAGTGCCAGCTTACGGATACGCCCGCGCGCGCCGGGCAGGCCAACAGCCGCTAATAACACGGATTCCCCGCAGTGCATACTCGAGTGATCTCGGACCTCAATCCCGGCAATCCTTTCGCCCATTCGCCTCGGATGAACTTCATAGAAACAGCCAACACGCACCGAATTGGCAACAAGGTGACGAGCTAGGCGCTTGCCGACAGGACCCGCACCGGCAATCTCCACCCCTGACTTTGCCACTCGCGGCACCCGTGCGAGGTAATACGCCTTGGCCCTTGAGAACATTTCCGCGGAATAGCGGACCGAGGCCCGCGTGAGTCGACCTTCCGAATCATGCCAGTCGAGCAACGCTTGTTGGATATTCAGGAACTGATGACCTTCCTCAAGAAGACGTAGCCAAAGATCATAATCCTCAGCCCATTCCGGGTCACTGAACCCCCCAACCGATTCCAATACAGACGCCCTGACCATTGAAGAAGGATTGACTAGAGGACTGTCAATGAAACGTTCTGCCGCCAGCTGTTCCGGGGAACTGAGGCTATTCACCCAGCGTACGTGCTCGGAAAATCCCCGGCCCGGCTCGGATTGCGGTGCTCCAATGAGCCGGACCGCTGTGCCGCAACCGGCAAGATTTTGCTGCCGGTCTAGGACCTGCACCTGGCGGGCAATACGCTGTGGGCGACAAACATCATCAGCATCCATGCGCGCGATGAATTCGCCCGAAGCGGCCTTGCGACCCACCTCCGCAGCTACTGCCACGCCACGATTTTCTCCGAGACTAATTCGCACGACCCGTGAGTCAAGCCGACTGAACATTCCGGCAATCTCCGTTGAGCCGTCAGTTGATCCATCATCAACAATGATCAATTCAAAGTCGGTGAAACTCTGAGCAAGGCAGCTGCTTACTGACTGCTCTAGTGTCGCTTGTGCATTGCGAACCGGCAAGATAATGGAAACACGCGGCATGACATCAATCCCCAAGCCCGCGTGCCTCAGCCCATACCTCCCCCTGCGCTTCGGAAACCAGAATCATCATCGGGCGACAACAAACCTCGCAGTCATAGTCAAGGTCAGCAGGCAGCTCATCCACTGATGGGGCTGAAATCCCAAAGGTTTGAAAACAGGACGGACAGGTCACAGGCAAGAGTTCCATAGCTACTAAGGAAAGTCAGGCAGGCCCCAAGCACCGGCATATCTCTTGTATTCGCCAGCCGGCAACAATACGTAGAGCGGATTAGCCGGCGCCCGCAAAAACGCGATTACCCGCTCCAGATGATCACGCGTCATTGCGGTGCATCCTGCCGTCGGACGATTCTCACCTCGGCGGGTATGAAAGAATATCGCACTGCCCAATCCGGGAATTGGAGGATCACTGTTATGCCGGATCTCAATCAACCAATGATAGGCCGGATCACCAAGACGCATTCGCTGCTTCTCAAACCAAACGGGAAGCGGCTTTCCTTCAGGAATACGAACATGCCGGTTGTAGAAGGGATTTTCCGGATCATCTACCCAGGCATCCCGCCGGGTCACCCGGATGTAGGGATAACTCGCACCTTCAGGCAGGCGTCTGCCTTCACCATAGATCTTCCCGATACGAAAAACCCCTGCCGGTGAGCATCCATCACCCTCTCGCTTGATGCGTGCCCCTTTCCCGACAAAGAGCCCCCTTCCCCAGGCCAGCCCCTTGCGCCCCAATAATACAGTTGCCGGCCTGTCCAGAACCGGACGCCAAGCAGATTTTCCCCTTCGCTCAAAACATTGCAACCTGCCCCGGTGCGACTGCCATGAATCAGCCACCACTACTACCAGCTGGGAGGTTCCGGCATCAATACCCGGGGTCACAGCCAACACTTCGCCAGCCCTCGCTTGATCCTGAAGACAGCTCAGTAACAATGCAAAAAGTGTTAACGAAAGCACGTTTTTTGCCGGAAATTGCATCAAGGTTTGTCGCATGACCTATCCTTCCATTCCTTCGCCAAGAGCCTGTAGCAACTTGACATGAATTCCATCAAATCCGCCATTGCTCAGGACAACCACGGTATCCCCGTCCTCTGCCAGTGACTTGAGTTTGGTAACAATAGCATCGGCCCCGGGTTCCACGAATGCCTCTCGACCTTTCTCAATCAGGGCTTCAACTACCGCCTTAACATCGAGCAGTTGCCCCTCGGGAACCTTACCGGAATCCGTAACCGAACACACAAAGACACCATCAGCCGCTGAGAGAGCCTCCATCAGTTCATCCTGCATCAGGTTACGCCTACTGGTATTCGAACGCGGCTCAAAAAGCGCCCATATACGACTACCCGGATAACGCTGCCGGATTGCCCCCAAAGTCGCACGGATGGCCGTCGGGTGATGTCCAAAATCATCAATGACCTTGATTCCAGCCTGCTCTCCGCGCAATTCCTGCCGGCGAGCAACACCGGAAAAACCAGCCAGTGACCCGGAAATCTGCTCTTCATCCAGGCCGACAAAACAGGCTGCACATAGGGCCATCGCGGCATTGCGAACGTTAAACTCACCATCCATGGCAATCTCACAACGGATCCCATGAACGGTAAACCGAGAACTTCCGGGGCCATATTCCACATCCGTGATACGCCTCTCACACTGTGCATCAAATCCCACGCGTAGCACTTGCGCATGACAACCTTTCGCAACATCCAGAGCATTTTCATCATCACCGTTAACGAGCACGATTCCATTACCCGGCACAATGTTAAGCATGTTACGGAAACTCTTCTTGATAGCATCGAGATCCTCAAAAATATCCGCATGATCAAATTCGATATTGTTAATAATAACCACCTCGGGCAGGTAGTGAACAAACTTTGATCGCTTGTCAAAAAACGCCGTATCATACTCATCTCCCTCGAGGACAAAGAATTCCGAATCACTGAAATGACATCCTCTACCGAGGTCCCGAGCGATTCCACCAATCATGTATCCAGGATCCAATCCACATGAACAGAGTAAATGGGTAAGCATGGATGCCGTGGTGGTCTTACCATGCGTGCCGGTGACCACCAGATTGCGGCGTCCCCAAAGAAATTGATCCTTTAGCAACTGTGGCAGCGAAGTATAAGCAAGCTTACGCTCAAGGATCGCCTCAACTTCCGGGTTACCGCGACTCACAGCATTACCGATCACCACCATGTCCGCCTGCGGAGGAATATTTTCTGCCGCATACCCCTCCACGATGACGATGCCCTTCTCCTTGAGGAAACTGGACATCGGTTCATAGACCTGGGCATCGGAACCACTAACGACACACCCCCTATCCTTCATCGCTGCAGCAACAGCACCCATCGCTGTTCCGCAAATGCCTACAAAGTGAAAATGACGATAATGGTTATCCTCTGCCATGCCTCATTCACTAGGCTATCTGGGTCTGCCTGCAAGGTGAACTTGAATATCCCCCAAAAACAGTATGTAAATATTACCATGACCGTTAACTCTCTGGCAAGCCAGGCGCCATTTACTACCGCGGACGGTTCTACCATCCGCAGCATTCTTGACTCCACCAATGCACCGGTGGAAAAACAAAGCCTTGCCGAGGCAAGTTTGCCTCCCAACGGGGTCACCCAACGGCACTACCACAGAAAAAGCGAGGAACTCTACTTTATTCTAGAAGGACAGGCTACGATGGAAATCGATGGTGAAACCCGAAAAGTAGCTCGAGGAGACGGCATTCTTATCCCTGCAGGAGCATGGCACCAGATTCGTGCATCACAGGATACCCCACTGCGGTTTCTCTGCTGTTGCGCCCCTCCTTATTCACACGAGGACACTTATTTTGAGCAATGACATCCCAGCATCGATTGTGCGCAATCGATGCTACGGGCTACTGCTTGTCTTTTTCAACAAGCATCACACGCAACGGAATTCGGGTGAGAATTTCCCCATCTGCGGTGACATCGATTGAAAACTGACCAACGCTATCAAACCGGAGTTGCTGAATATTAATCACCAAATTGCGAGTAAGGAAGTATGCCTCCGCGGGAAGCTTGATTGCAATGCGTGAACGAAGCGGTGGCATCTTGGGCTTCCCATCATCGTCAATGAAGTTAATGGCAATATCATGTTCACCTTCATCTCCAGGTTTAAAGCAAATTCTCAGGGCGATTGCGCATTGTGGATGAATAACGGGCAACCTCGTTGAACAAATGGTGTCAAAGGTACCGATGATGCATAACTTATGGTTATAATCATGCGCTGAATCGCAGAGGGTGGCCACTTGCACTTCCATAAAAAAAGAATAGATCGAATGTTACAGTGACTAACGGTTGCGCCTGCCGAAAATGGAACGGGCTGAAATACTATCCAAAAAGGAACGCCGAGCCTTTCTCACCTTCTCCTCGGTATCCTCTTCTCCCGGCAACCGGTGAGTCGTCGCAACCGCAGTCTTGTTATAGCCCTCAAGTTCACCTCGCTCATCCTTGAGCTTGTACAGGGCATTGAAAAACTGACCGACCATCGGGGCTGCCTTACTACTACCGGTAATATACTCACCCGGGTTACCCTCGCAGACTGCCGCAAAAGCATACTTTGGATCTTCAGCAGGAATAAACCCGGCAAACCATGAAATATATAATTGCTCTTGATTCTGTATCCACTGACCGGTGCCCGTTTTTCCCGCCATGGTCACGTAATCATTGCGCGAACCCTTGGCCGTCCCGGCACTGGCATTCACCACATCGACCATTCCCTGTCTCACCAAAGCTAGATTTTCAGGAACCAGATCAAGGGAATTGCGTTCCTCGGCCGGGAAAGAATCGATGACATTATTGTTTAAATCCTGCACCTGGATAACGAGCCTTGGCTTGGGGAGAATCCGGCCGTTGCCAATTCCTGCCATCATTTGGGCCACCTGCAGAGGAGTAGCAAGCACCGATCCCTGACCGATCGCCGCATGGGCAACGTAGCCGCCATTGAAGGAATGACCGAATTTTTTCCTGACAACAGCGTCAGTAGGCATGAACCCGTCCTCCTCAGCATTCAGTGGAATTCCCGTCTTGGTGCCAAACCCGAGACGGTTGGCCATGCCTGCCAAGGTATCACCACCGGTTTGGCGACCAACGTTATAAAACCATGTGTTACAGGATCGCATTAATGCCGTGACAACGGTAAGTTCGCCTTCCGGTAACTTTGCCCAGTTATGAAACAACTCGTTGCCAATTTCCACCGAGGTCGGGCAATCCAAAAGTGTTGAGCCATCTACCACGCCGCTCTCCAGTGCCGCCAATGCAACAGAACACTTGAATGTAGAAGCTGGCGGATACTGCCCCCTGAAGGCTCGTGGAAAAAGCGGGAGTCCCGAGTCTTCCTGAAGAGCCTTGAACTCTTCATTACTGATTGCAGGAACCCACGTATTGAGATCATAAGTGGGTCGTGAGGCCATAGCATAAATATCCCCACTTTGCACATCCATCACCACGAATGCCCCTCGATCCGTATAATCTGCCAGTGCCTTTTCTGCTAGGACCTGCATCCCTGCATCAATAGAAGTAACGACATTATTGCCAGGCATGGGCTGTCGAACAACCTCCTCACCCAGTTTCAGCCCATTGGCATCAAAGAGGTAATTGATACTTCCCGGGGTCCCCTGCAAATGTTCATCAAAAGTCACCTCGAGACCTTCACGTCCCTCCGTGATTGGCCAGAGAGGTTCCCCGGAAGCAACCGGACCGGTGGGCAACCTCGCCTTTTTTCCTACATAACCAACAATGTGACAAGCACTAGCCCCAGACGGGTAATAACGCTGGTAGGTTGGAAAAAGTTCAAGCCCTTCACCAAGCTCATCCTTCAGGGCCTCTTTCTGAGCTTCGGTTAGCATCGATGAAAAGGGCAGCGGCAACCAGCGACGGTTTTTGTAATGACTCAGAATCCTGCTCTCACTCAATGTCCAGTACTCTCCCAGTAGGGCAGAAGCGAATTTCATGCGCCCCCTGGCATACTCAATGACCTTGGCATCATTAGCCCCGACCAAGTATGGCATTTTCAGGGAAATAAAATAACCCACTGTATTTTGCGCAAGCGGCTGCCCATGACGGTCGGTAATTTGTCCACGTGGCGCCGGGATTGCCTGAATCAGAGTGCGGGCTTCTGTGCGGGTTTCCCATGCTGCACCCAGTTTCTGTGAATCTCCGACAAGACTGCCCTTTTTGTCATCT
>CALCSP010000471.1 GCA_937893785.1 uncultured Verrucomicrobiales bacterium | reverse complement strand
CCTGCCGACCATTGACGTGATGCAATCGGCTGCGGGTTACGCCCCCCGACACTCGTCATTACCACAAAGCCGGGTAAGTTTTCCGTTTCACTGCCAAGCCCGTAATTAATCCATGCTCCCATTGATGGCCGGCCACTGATCGCCGTACCAGTGTTCATGAAGGTATGAGCCGGATCATGGTTGATCTGCTCGGTCAACATCGAACGGACAATGCAAATATCATCTGCCATTTTGGCCGTCCAAGGAAGAAAATCACTGATAAGCTGACCGGATTTTCCGTGGCGTTTAAAACCGGTTAGATGCCCCTGCACTTTGAGGTTTTGTCCTTGTAGCTGAGCAATAGGTTGACCCTTGGTGAAGGAATCCGGCATCGGTTGGCCATTGAGTTCATTAAGCTTGGGCTTAAAATCAAAGGTCTCCAAGTGGGAGGGACCTCCCGCCATGCACAGAAAAATCACGCGCTTGGCACGCACTGGCAGGTTCGGATAACCAGGCAAGCCCGAGTAATTCACCTTGGCATCTGTCGCGCCCCCAAAACAATCACCGAGCAATGATCCCAATGCCGCAGTACCGAAACCAATGCCTGATTGCCCCAGAAAGGTGCGACGATTGAGGGAACGCGGAGACTCTGCGTGTGAATTCTTCATCTTTAAATCGATCAGTTATTTTCAGTTTCTGGTGTTCACTTCACTACAGTTTAACAAGGCTCTTGCCACCGCATGCCATGCCGCAAGCTGCCCCCCATCCCCTGAAACTTCCGCACGAGCAGAATGCAAAAGTTTTTCTAGGATACGCTGCTCCTCGTCCGCCGGCACCCTTGAAAGTGCAATGCGGTAGGCATAACGAATCCTGCTCTCAACGGTAGCACCCCCTTCACTAATAATACGATTTGCAAAAGATCTGGCCGCATCCACAAAACTGGGATCATTCAGTAACACCATCGCTGCTGTCGGGGTGTTTGAGCGTGGACGCCGAGCCGTACACTCTTCACGACTGGGTGCATCCATGGCCTTGAGCATGGGATGTAAGAATTGACGCTGCCAGTGCACATAAAGCCCCCTTCGATACTGACGTGAATCAGTATGCTGCTTATATTTCCGCTGCGGAAAATTCAAGTGTCTATAATAACCCGGCGGCTGAAAGGGTTTGCTACTGCCCCCACCATAATCTAAAACCAAAAGCCCACCGACAGCCAAGGCATTATCCCGGATCATTTCGGCTGGTAACCGGTATCGCGACTGACGGCTGAAAAACCTGTTGAGGGGGTCATGCTTGATAGCATCCCCGTAAGCAACAGAACTCTGGCGGTAAGCACGACTCATGACCAACAACTTCACCATGTGCTTGATATCCCATTGTGCCCCGTAGAACTCCACCGCAAGCCTGTCGAGAAGAAATGGATGATCAGGAGCAACTCCCTGTCCACCAAAATCATCAAGACTTCTTGAAATCCCTTCCCCGAAAAAAAGATACCAGAGCCGATTCACAAAAACCCTAGCAGTAAGCCCACCACTACCATTCTCGACATCCGTCAGCCATTTAGCCAGATGAAGACGGGTTGCCCGCCCCTGAACATCCGCTAACTTCCCCATGAATGAAGGTATTGCAGGGCTCACTATTTCACCGCTCTCATCAAGCCAGTTGCCCCGTGGTAAAATACGGGTCACCCTCGGCTCAATGCTTCGGGTAACCATCGTGAGCCGTTCGCGTGACTTCACATCAGCAATCTGCTTCTCAATATCTTCGCTGCGGGGTTTTGTCGCTTCTAGGGCTGCCAATAATTCACGGTCGCGGCGCGATAATACCTTAATTTCAGGTGGACGCCTAGTCGGCAGAGAATTGGATCCAACCTTAAAATGCTGCGCTTCGTCAATATCGGCAAAGAATGCCGACATCGCGTAGAAATCCCTCGCTGTGTAGGGATCATACTTGTGGTCATGGCACTGCGCACACCCTAGGGTTGCCCCCATCCAGACTGCGGAAAGGTTCCTAATCCGATCTGCAGCGTAAATTGCCAGATACTCCTTCGCTTGAACTCCCCCCTCATGTGAAGTTTGCAACAACCTGTTATAACCAGTGGCAATCCGTTGGTCAATTGTCGGATTTTCAAGAAGGTCTCCAGCCAGCTGCTCAAGAGTAAAGCGATCAAAGGGCAAATTGAGGTTAAAAGCATCAATCACATAATCACGGTAGGGAGTGATACTATGGTCCTGATCACCGTGGTATCCCACTGTGTCGGCAAAGCGCACCAAATCGAGCCAATACACAGCCATCCTCTCACCAAAATGCTGTGACTCGAGCAGTTGATCGACCATTTGCTCATAACCTGCCTCCTGATCCGCGTGGCGTCTGTAGCCCTCAACCACTTCAGGCCCGGGAGGCAACCCGGTCAGGTCAAAATGCAGCCGCCTGATCAACGTCACGGGATCAGCATCAGGTGCCGGTTTCAATCCCTTTTCCTCAAGTGCAGAAAGAACAAAGTGATCAATCCAGTTATTGCCCCATTCCCTGTCCTTTACGACGGGCAGCGGAGTAACTCTTGGCGCCACATAGGCCCAGGGTTCCTTATATTCCGCGCCTGACAAAACCCACTTGCGCAACAGTTCAACTTGCTCCGCCTCGAGTTTTTTTCCCCCCTCAGGCGGCGGCATCTGCTCTTCGGGGTCTTTCGAAACAATTCTGGCAATCAGTTCACTGGATGACAGGTCACCCTCATCAATCACCTTGCGGGAACCTTCCATGGTATCCAAGCGCAACTTCCCCTTCCGCTCATGCTGGTCGGGACCATGACAGGCAAAACAATTCTGTGAGAGAAGCGGACGAATATCCCGGTTAAAATCCACTTCATCGGCAACACATATGCAACCGGGAAACAGGAAAATTAACAGGATTCTGTATGTCGATTTCACCATTCTTAGGAAAACACAGACAAACAGGACACTCAAACAAATACCCACATCAACAGACAATTCCTCCTTTCACCCGTTCAAGTTGCTTTCCTTTGTAGCAGGATTCCGCTAGAGATCCTCTATGCATCATACAATGCGAATTCTACTATTTATGCTTTTCGCCAATGCCTCAGTCGAGGCCAAGGCACCCAACATCCTCATCATGATCAGTGATGACCAGTCTTTCCCGCATGCCTCGGCTTATGGTTCAAAGATGGTTTCAACCCCGAATTTCGATCGTATTGCCAAAGATGGAATGCTCTTCCATAACGCTTTTTGCCCAGCACCAGGTTGCAGCCCTTCCCGTGCAGCCTTTCTCACCGGAAGACACATCTGGATGATCGAGCATGCCGGCACTCATGCATCATCATTTGACGCAAAATACCAAACCTTTATGGAACTGCTTCAAAAAAACGGTTACCACACCGGCTTTACAGGAAAAGGCTGGGGACCAGGAAACTACAAAACCGGTGGGCGTGATCACAATCCTGCAGGTAAAAGCTACGGAGTAAAACGCGGTAACTATGCACTGGGCTTTGAACGCTTCCTGCAAGCACGCCCCGGCAAAAAACCTTTTGCGTTTTGGTTTGGGTCATCCGACCCGCATCGTGGATACTCTAAGGGAAGTGGTCTCAAGGCCGGGAAAACCCTCGCACAAGCTAACGTCCCACCATTTCTACCTGACACCCCGCAAATCCGGGAAGACCTGCTTGATTACGCGCTGGAAATTGAACGCTTTGATCGCGATTGCGGAAAAATGCTTGCTCTTCTAGAAGCAACAGGTGAGCTCGAAAATACTCTTATTATCATCACTAGTGACAACGGCATGCCATTCCCCTATGCCAAGGCCAACTGCACGGAATACGGTATCCACATGCCGCTGGCAATAGCATGGAAAGCAAAAATGAAAGGGGAACGAACATGCCACTCACTAGTAGGCTTTACAGACCTTACTGCAACCATTCACGAGGCGACAGGCATTCAAGCTCCCAAAGAATTTCCGCTAAGCGGAAAAAGTTTCCTCCCGCTCTTGCTTGGCAAGGTCGAACAAGAGCCGCGCATGGCGGTTTTTTCGGGACGTGAACGACATTCCTCCTCACGTTTCAATACCCTGAGCTACCCGCAACGCAGCATCCGCACCAATGACTTTCTCTACGTGAGAAACTTCAAACCAGAACGCTGGCCGGCTGGCCCTAGCCGGAAGCTTTCAGGCAAGCCTGGTTCCAAGCTGGGACCCGAGCATGGTGGCTACCACGACATTGACGCCTGCCCAAGTCTAAGCTTTCTGATTCAGGGCCGCAATGACCCAAAAATAAAGGGTTTTTTCGAACTTGCCGTTGCCAAGCGCCCAAAGGAACAACTGTTTGATATTCGGAAAGATCCCGGTTGCCTTGTGAACCTAGCTGAAGACCCGGGTTTTAAAAAGATCCGAGACGACCTCTCCGAAAAACTCACTGCTTACCTGACAACCACCGCAGACCCAAGAGTAACAGGTGGTGGGGATATATTTGAGACTTATCCCAGATATTCCTCAATTCGCTGGTTTAGCAAGCCGCAGTGGGCAAAGGAAAATCCCGACAGCGTGCCAAAAATGCCATGGTTGGATGCAAAACGTTAGGTGAGACTGGAGCGCCTAGGCTATTTGGGTTATAATGAACTACCCCAGCAAATTTCCTTACCCCAACAACATATTACCCCATGAAAATTTTTCCCATCCTGCTGAGTGCAGTGATGTTATTTCCCCCAGTCTGCTTGGCTCAACTGCAAATCAATGAGTTTGTCGCTGACAATGATGGCTCGCTCTTGGATCAGGACGGTGACGACTCAGACTGGATCGAGATTTACAATCCGAGTAACAACGCGGCATCACTCTCCGGTCACTTCCTAACCGATGACGAAGACAACCCGACCAAATGGGCATTCCCTGACATCTCTTTATCACCGGGAGGATACCTTCTCGTATTTGCCTCAGGAAAAGATAGAACGGATCCGGCAAATGAACTTCACGCTAACTTTTCGCTTTCTGCCGGTGGAGAATACCTTGCACTAAACGGCAATAACGGCACCTCTCCACTCTCAGTTTTCTCACCGGAATACCCAGAGCAAGTATACGGTCTTTCCTTCGGCACAGGCAGTAGAGACAACCCGGTCACCGAACCCCAAGTCCTAGTGCCATGGCCGACAAGTGCCAAATGGATAGCAGCAATTTCTGATATCGGTCAGTCCTGGCAACTCAATGATTTTGATGATTCAGAATGGAATACAGCTCAAACAGGAATCGGATTTGGATATGGATTCCCCGGATTTATCGGAGAAGGAGGCAACACTTTCACGGCAATGCGAGGAATCACTCCTGGCGCGTTCATCAGGATTCCCTTCACACTCGACACCCCGAATAGCGTCGCATCCATGCAACTCAAGCTTCATTTTGAAGATGGGGTTATCGCCTACCTCAATGGCCAGCAGATCCTGAGCCAAAGCGCCCCTGCTTCTCCAGCATTCAATTCAACAGCAAGTGACAATCTTAATAATGAAGTGCGCAATGGAGATCCAATGAAGGCATTTGATATTGCTTTTGAGGGAAAACTCCTAGCAGGGCAAAACATCCTCTCCTTTCAAATGCTGAACAGAACAATAAGCAGTTCAGATGTTCTTCTGGTGCCGGAGTTAAGTGTTGAAATGCAGAAAGAGCCACAAACCACTCAACTTGGCTATATGCTTGATCCAACTCCTGGTGCACAGAACGCCACGATCGAATTCAATGGGCTTGTCGATGACACAGAATTTGATATTGACCGCGGATTCTTTAATGCCCCGTTCGATGTTACCATCGCATGTTCTACCCCGGGAGCAATGATCATCTATACGGTGGATGGCAGCACGCCCACGGAATCAAACGGGACTCGGGTTCCTGCAGATGATGCCAACACCTCCCCTTTGGCAATTGTTCGTATTAACACAACAACAGCACTGCGAGCAGCAGCGTTCAAAAACGGATTCCGCCCATCCAATGTCGACACACAAACCTATCTCTTCCTTGACGACGTTCTGGATCAACCCACCAATCCGTCTGGGTATCCACTACCATGGAGACAACGCAATGGGACAGCAATTGGTGGAGACTACGACATGGACAGCAACGTTGTGGGACCAATCTACAGTCGTGATGAACTCAAGGAGTCCCTGCTCGACATTCCGACCATCTCCATTGTCACCGACATTGCCAATCTCTTTGACCAGCAAACCGGAATACAGGTTAACCCTCGGGACGATGGTGAGAATTCTGAGCGACGCGTCTCCGTGGAAATGCTCAACTTTCAAGGCACCAACCCTATTCAACTGGATGCCGGAATGCGCATGAATGGTAACGCCTCCCGTGGCACTTCCAGACCCAAACACAATTTCCGTCTGATCTTCCGCAACGACTACGGTGCGGGACGCTTGGAATATCCACTTTTTGGTAGTGATGCACCCACTGAACGCTTCAATGCGATTATATTGCGTGGTGGCAATGGCAACTCCTGGATTCATCCAACAGCATCTGTTTACAACAATGCCATGTATATTCGCGATCAGTGGTTCCGGGATGCCCACTTTGCCATGGGCTACCCGGAAGCATTACAGCGGGAAGTGCACGTTTACTTCAATGGCCTTTACTGGGGGATGCATCACCTTTTTGAACGCATCGAAGAGGAATGGTCCGCTGAACGATTTGGCGGAAGCAAAGATGACTGGGAAGGTTTTCGTATCGTGGGAGGAAATAATATTGAGGTGATTAACGGCACTGATGCCGAGGTGAATGCCCGCATGCTTGACAGTTGGCAAAGTATCCTTGATGCAGCCCTTGCCGGCGACCTTCAGGGAGTGCAGCAATACCTCGACCTTGACGCCTTCATTGATTACCTGCTACTCAATTTTCATGGAGGCAATAATGACTGGGACCAGAACAATGTCCGCGCCATGCGCCAGATTAACCCACCGGGTAAATATATGTTTTTCTGCCATGATGCCGAGCGGGCCGGATTCAACGCACTAAGCAGTATTAATATTAATATCGATGTCACCAATAAAAATACTGCGCGTGGACCCACATCAATCAACCAAGCCCTTCGTTCCAATCCAGAATATGCTATCAGGTTTGCTGACCGTGCTTACAAGCATCTGTTCAATGGCGGGGCACTAACACCTGAAAACGGCGCCGCTCAGTGGGCCAGCAGGGCCGATGGCATCCGTAAGGCACTGAAGGCGGAAAGCGCACGATGGGGAGACTTCCGTGGTGAACCTCCCCGCACACTGGTTCAATGGCAGAATGCACTGGATCGCGAATATGAACTATGGTTTCCTTTCCGCAATCCAGTAACAATAGGTCAACTGCGTTCCCGCGGTCTTTATCCTGATATTGATCCTCCCGTATTCAACAAACATGGAGGCAGAGTTCCTGAGGGCTTCAATCTGACCATGGTGTCCAATACGGGCAATGTTTATTATACGACCGATGGCAGTGATCCCAGACTAACAGGGGGCTCTGTCAACCCTGCTGCGCAGATGGTTCCGGGTGCTATTATTGATTCTACTGTCCTGGAGGTTACCTCCCCCGGATGGCGTTATCTGGACGACGGCACAGATCTAGGCACAGCATGGACAGCTCCCCTCTTTGATGATTCTGAATGGGGTATCGGAAAAGCACCGCTTGGTTTCGGTATTATCAATGGTCATCCTTTCGGCGGGGAACCAATCAACCCGGGCAGACACCTTACCGTGTATTTCCGCAAACAAATCAATATTACTGAGACCGACAGTATCATTGAAGCCTCAACCCGAATCATGTCCGATGGGGGCGCCGTTCTCTATATTAACGGCAATGAAGTTGCCCGGGACAACATGCCAACCGGAAACATCACCTTCGGCACCCGAGCTCTTAGTGATAGCAGCGGTGCTG
>CALCSP010000470.1 GCA_937893785.1 uncultured Verrucomicrobiales bacterium | reverse complement strand
GCGTGCGTGTTCCGCCTTATCCCCACAAAAATATCCTCCCTCGAGCAACTAGGTATTCCTGAAGTGGTCAAGCAATTTGGCCATATCCGAAGCGGTCTTGTGCTCGTAACCGGACCTACCGGATCAGGAAAATCAACGACGCTCGCTGCTCTTATTGACTATATCAACACCAATTTCTCAAGGCACATCGTAACCGTAGAGGAGCCGATCGAGTTTGTGCACAGCAACAAGGCATCAATTATTACCCAGCGGGAAGTGCCCATTCAAACTCCTACTTTCGCTGATGGACTAAGGGCTGCACTCAGGGAAGATGCGGATATCGTGCTTGTCGGGGAAATGCGTGACCTTGAAACCATTTCTCTTGCGCTGACCGCTGCAGAAACCGGACTGCTGGTCTTTGGCACATTGCATACCAATAACGCTCGCAAAACAGTGGATCGATTAATTGACGTTTTCCCTGCCGACCAACAAAGCCAGATCAGGACCATGCTTGCAGCTTCACTGCGTGGCGTAGTTGCCCAGCTTCTCTGCAAGAGGTCAGATAAGCCCGGTCGTGTCGCCGTAAACGAAATCATGGTCTCAAACTCGGCAGTTGCGGCCATTATCCGCGAAGGCGCCACGCAGAAACTTTACGATGTCATCATCGGAGGTAAAAGCGAAGGAATGCAGTTCATGGATGAAGCAATATGGGGTAATCTCAAGGACGGCATTATTAATCCGTTCGAAGCTTACATGAAATCTATTGATAAGAAACGCTTCAAGGCCTACTTGCCGGAAGACCTTCAGGATCTGGGACATTCCGGAGGTGGAGATATCGAGAACGCAGCTGCAAGCGCCTAAACAGGCAAGCCTCAGCCCCAGTGCGGAGCCATGCGCGACCCCGATTCAGAGCTGAACCAGCTAAAGGAACAGCATCTTTTAAGGGCACTTGATCAGGGAATCAACCGACCTTTGGACACCGCAGAAATCGTAAGGGATCGGTTTTTAGATTTTTCCTCGAATGATTACCTTGGACTCGCTGATCACTCAAAACTGAAAACTGCCGCCATTCAAGCAACAGAAAATTTCGGAGTAGGATCAAGGGCTTCACGCCTCTTACGGGGAGGATCCCCCATTCATAGTGAGCTGGAAAAATACACTGCTCAATTTCTTGGCACCGAGGCCTCACTTTATTTTGCAAACGGCTACGCAACCGCACTCGGAACCCTTACCGCAATTCTCACGAAAGGTGACACTGTTATACTGGATAAGAAATGCCATGCCTGCCTTATTGACGGCGCCCGGCTTAGTGGAGCAACCATCAGAGTCTTTCCACACAACAACCTCAAAAAACTGGAAACCCTTCTAATTTCAGCGCATGCAAAAAGCTCCAGCGAATCGCGTATCCTGATTATTACCGAGTCTGTATTCAGCATGGATGGAGACAGTGCTCCGCTGAGGGAAATTATTGATCTCAAGAAAAAGTTCAAAGCATTACTTCTAGTCGACGAGGCACACGCACTTGGCATACTCGGGAAAAATGGCCGAGGACTCTGCCATTGCGAAAACGCCCCGGGTTCAGTGGACCTCCGTATGGCGACCTTTGGAAAAGCTGCCGGATCCGCTGGTGGAGTAGTGGCAGCATCCTCAGAATGGATTGATCTTATCACTAACAAAGCACGCAGCTTTATCTATTCAACAGCTCCGCCACACGCACAAGCAGCAGCGGCATTAGCTGGCCTACATATTATTACAGGCCCAGAAGGTGATCACCTCCGCCAATCCCTGTCAGAGAATATCAGGCTACTATGTGAAAAGCTCTCTATCAAAACGCCGCCTGCGGCCATAGTTCCCCTTATACTTGGAGAAGAAACCAACGCATTAGAAGCTTCTGAACATCTCCGGAAATCTGGTTGTATCGTCCCCGCGTTACGATACCCGACAGTCGCACGAGGCAAGGCGCGACTTCGCGTCAGTCTTTCTGCTGCTCACACAACAGAACAAATCGCCGAGCTAGCCGCGAACCTTTCTCTCCTGCTGAATACCGGCAAATTTACCCTTGCCTCTGGGGATTAAAAGACGAAGAAGCCGCCTCCACCACTGGACGAAATAGCAGGCACCCAATATCGGGTATTTCAGCAAGAGTCCAAAATCCAATCGGAGCTTACCGTAAGCGACAAGGTGCCTAACTAACTCCTTAGCGGTAATTTCTTTGGCAAAAATCCTGGCTGCGCGCTCATGACCAGCCATCCCCATCTGATAACAGAGTGCCCTGTTTGATAATAAAGTAACGAGTGCATCCGCAAAATCTTCAGGGGAACGTTCATCAGTCAGCAAGCCGGTCGAGTCATGAATTACCATCTCTGGAACCCCGGCCAAGCGTGTTGACACACAAGGTAATCCAGTGGCCATAGCTTCCATGATGACAGTCGGCAAATTATCTTTCCCCCCTCTCTCTTCCGTAACGCACGGCAATGCAAAAATGGTCGCACGGCCAAGGATTTCAACGATCTCGGATTGATTCCTTGATCCTACCAACTTGACATTTTCCCCACATTTTAATTCTGCGATCAGGGACTCGAGTTCCTCCCTCATTGGACCATCCCCGATAATTAATACCCTGAATGGCTGATTATGAACATCTCGGATCCGAGCAACAGATCGTATCAAGTCGTCAAACCCCTTCTTCTCAATAAGCCTGCCTACGCTAACCACCAATGGCCCACTTGCATCTTCTCCTTTGCTCTCCACCAGCGGGAAGGAAAGCATATCGATGCCGTTGTAGACACGTTGAATTTTATAGCGAGACTCGGGAAATCTTTCAGCCAACCAACCTGCCGTATAATCACTGACAGTAACCACTGCCGCAGCTTCTGCCATCAAATCTTGCAACTGAACGGGAAAATCCGTCGGCTCAAAGAGATCATTTGCGTGACCGGTAAATGAGAAACTAAAGCCATAAAGGTCATTCAACCAATAACAACATCGGGCTCCTATCCCTGCAAAATGTGAATGGGCATGCCGAACGTTAAACTCACGCATCTTCATCCCGATATAGATCGCCTCGTAAATACGATTCTTATCCCCCCTCTCTCCCCAGTGTCGCAGGGTTAACACCGCTTTTTGGGGTAACTTGCCTTCTGTTTTCCATGCGCTAACCATCTCAACCAGTTCGCTGCGTGGAGGCAACACATGAACTCCTTCCGACCATTCCGGGGCGAAGTGTTCCTGCAGGTGCTCCTGACTGGTATCCCTGATGGAAAACACAAGAGGTCTCAACCCCATACGTTTCAGCTCATTGACCTCACGTACACAAAAGGTCTGGGTAAACGTAGGGAAGCGTTCAAATACGTAAGCGAGGTGATAACCCGGCATCTAACGGGGATTAGGCTACAATGGAGCCTCAGTCAACTAACAACAAAAATGAAACTATCGCTTGAGGCGAAAAGGCGTACCGCAATACATGCAGTTAAAACGACCAAACAATGCCACATCAACAAACAAACTGCTGATATAGCCAAAGGGGCGGCGGCGACTTGCCTCACGGTGCTTGTGACACTGGCTTCCGTGAATCACCTTCCCGTGACAAAGCGGACAGGACACTGAACGAGAATGCCCCCACCGAAGCATCTGTATCCCTGCAAAAGCACAAGCCATACCAATAAATAGGATACCAAATGATTTACCGACAAGAAAGGTGAGAACCAGCGCAATAATACCAGTTAAACAGGCCACCCCTTGAAAAGCCCACAATATCATGCCAATCCATATTGAAGATGATTTGGGGAAATGTCTGGCAGAAGCTTGTAAAGGCATGTCTAAAAACGACTAAGAGAATTTCTATTTTATAGTTCCCTTTTTTTATTTCGCAAACCCTAAATACCCGAAAACCCAAAAATATTTGAAGGCTTAATCAACCAATGGTTGCCCGTGATCCTCTTGCGGTGTTTGATTGTCGCGATGCGTATTCTTTTAACAGGAGCTGCCGGAAAAGTGGGGACGGTTTTTTTAAAAAAAATTCTTGCTGATAACTCTGACCCAAAACTCCGTATCGTCGCCTTGTGTCACAACCGCACTGTCCCTGCAGATGCGCGCGTCGAAGTCATACACGGCTCCATAGCTGATCGAGACACCGTGAAAGAGGCAACCCGGGAAGTCACCCACGTCCTTCACTTAGCCACCTGCAAAGAAACTCCTGAAGACGTCATGGATGTCACCGTTAAGGGACTTTTCTGGCTCCTAGAGGAATGCAGGCAAAATCCCAACTTTGAACAGTTCATCCTTGTAGGAGGAGATGCCTCAATGGGGCACTTTTTCTACCCTCATCCTGTGCCAGTCACCGAAAACCAGCCACATAGTGCATATCCTGGATGTTATGCTCTTTCCAAGGTACTCGAAGAAGTGATGCTTGAGCAATACCAGATCCAGTATGGATTCCCGGGATGCTGCTTGCGGGCTCCGTGGATCATGGAAAAAGATGACTTTAAGTTCAGCCTTTCGTTTGGGAAAGATGTCTTTGGCGGCCCATGCTGGAGAGAACTTGTTGGTCCAGAAAAAGCTGACTTGTATCAGGAAAAAAACAGCATACCACTCATGCAGGACAGCGACGGCAATCCGGTGAAACGCAACTTTGTGCATGTCGACGATTTGGTTCATGCTATCCTAGCTGCTATTTGCCACCCTAATGAATCCATTGGTGAAACATTTAACATCTGCATGGATGAACCTGTGGATTATGCTCAAGTCGCCCATTACCTAGAGCAAACCCGAGGTATTCGTAACGTCGCTGTGAAGACCCCTTATCACTCCACCTGGCTGGACAACTCCAAGGCAAAATTCAAACTAAAATGGAAGCCTCAGGTAGATTTGAAAACCCTGATCGATCTGTCCTGGGATTATGTCCGTCCTGCCGATGACCCCAGAAAAATATGGTACCCTGGATAAAGATAGAGAGAAATCGGGCAATTTTAACCTTTTTCATTCTCCTGGCTTTCAGTGCCTCTCTAAAGGGGGGCGACTGGACGCAGTTTCTTGGCCCGTATCGCAACGGTAGCACCCAAGGAGAAAACCTGCAGGCAGAATTCCCCGAGAGTGAACCGAAAATTATCTGGAGACACAAAGTTGGAAGTGGTTTTGCCGGTCCGGTCGTCAACGCTGGTAGGGCTTTTATCTTCCACCGACAGGGTAACAAAGCCATTCTTGATGCACTTTCCACAGCTGACGGAAAAACACAATGGAGCTTCGAGTATCATACTGACTATAATGATGATTTTGGTTTCGACAATGGCCCCCGGGCAGTGCCTCTAATACATGAGGAGAAAGTCTATCTCATGGGGGCTGAAGGAACCGCCCACTGTATCAATGCAGTGACAGGAACCTGCATATGGTCATTTGATCTAAGGCAAAAACTTAGTTCTAAAAAAGGCTTCTTCGGCCGTGCTTGCTCTCCACTTATTATCGAAGACTCACTAATCCTTCAGGCCGGCGGTAAAGATGCTGGTATCATCGGACTGGATTTACAAACTGGTAAGTTAAAATGGAAGGCAACTAATCATGAAGCCGGTTATGCATCACCTGTCGTTGCAACCATCGCCGGGCAAAAAATTGCGGTCTGTTTCACCCGTGAGGGAATCGTTTGCCTTAATCCTTCCAACGGCAAGATCATAGTTGAACATGCACACCGTTCATCCATGAATGCATCGGTGAATGCAGCCACTCCAGTTATGGTTGCCAATGACAGGGTTTTTATTTCCGCATGTTATGGGGTTGGAGCCACCCTGTGGAAAATTATTCCTGAGAAAAACAAGCTGGCCCCCATCTGGAAAACCAACCAGAAACTGGATTGCCACTACGCAACGCCAGTGAACTTCAATGGTCACCTGATCGGTTTTCACGGACGGCAAGAAACCGGCACCGAGTTGCGCTGCATTGATACGCTCACTGGCGATGTCAAATGGCAATCCGGCAGAATGGCAGCAGGCAGTGTCACGCTGGCTGGAAAAACACTAGTTATCTTGACTGAACGTGGAGAACTTATCCTTGCCAAGGCAAGTGAGAATTCCTTCAAACCTGCTGCACGTGGCCAAATACTGGGGACCGATACCAGAGCAATGCCGGCCCTGAGTAATGGACATCTGTTTGCACGCGATAAACGGCACCTAGTCTGCGTTAAAATTAATCCTTAACAACTTCATCAAAACCATCTAGAAAAGCATCATGTTCCGTTATTTAATTGCATCCGCCTCCTTATTAGCCGCGTCACCCCTCATTGCCCACGAGACTGGAGGTGAGAACGTTGCCGCCGTTATGGCAAAATCGGCAAACCTTTTCCTTTCTTCACTTAGCGAAGAGCAACGTAACAGGGCAACTTTCAAGGCTGGGGACGAGCACCGTGAAAAATGGTATTTTATTCCCGATAAATTCATCAAACCGGGGGGGACGCGAAAAGGACTGAAAATCAAGGAAATGACCCCACAGCAACGCCTCCTCACACATGCTCTACTGTCTACTGCGATGAGCAACAAGGGTTATCGCCAAGCAACCACCATCATGACCCTCGAATCCATTCTTCATGAACTGGAAAACAAAAACCCGATCCGGGATTCTGAACTCTATTATGTATCCATCTTTGGCAAGCCTGGGCCGAAGAATACCTGGGCGTGGAGATTTGAGGGACACCACCTTTCGATCAACATAAGCATTGTGAAGGGCAAGATGTTCTCTGTAACTCCATCAT
>CALCSP010000469.1 GCA_937893785.1 uncultured Verrucomicrobiales bacterium | reverse complement strand
TCTCTGAGCTCCCATAGGAGGGAATTGCGAAGTTATTCCCCTGCTGTCATTGCCGCGAACATAGAAAGCAACTACGGAACCGGAAGACTGCCCGGGAATTCCCGCCTCATATCGCCCGCCAGGGCCAGCACCCATCGTGACCTGCTGAAAATTGCCGCCATTTACCGAGTAGAAAAGACTCATTGCGGCAATGCCATCAGGATCGGCAGCCTGGATGGAAACCTTTGCGCTCTCACCGACTGCTGGAACCGGTGGGTCATGTTTCAGGTTTGAGTAGCCCGGCCCAATATTGGGAACTGCTCGAGAATTCGGTCTGCCTGGCGTGCCAGGGTCAACGGGGCGAGCAATGACATTAACGCCCGCACAACGATTGAAATAAAGCCGCGTGTGCAGCTGGTTGCTGCCGGCAACCCAGCGGGCACGGAATGAGATCTCATAAGTGCGCCCATTGATGACGGAACCGGCCAGCGTCGTCTCAATCTGATTGTGCATATGCTCAGTAGGTCCCGTTGCCAAGACTCGTAGGACCTTGTTGCCAGGGTTTCCGGGGTCGTCAACAATCGCGCTGTGCCGGTGATTGCCACGCAACCGCCAAGCGGCAGCATTATTGAAAGTGCCATCAGTAAGCTTCTGAGCCGCGACACCATCAGGGTCTTCAATCACACTCACATCATCAATGAGTATTTCGCCACTTCCCATCAACCCCATGTTGAATTCGCGCCACTGACTGTCCGGTCCCCGGCTTGAACCGGCAACCTTGCGGTATCTGTAGGTTTTCCAGGCAGTGCCTGCGGATTCGTCACTGGCGGCCCAACTGCCCCCCAACGTATTATCTGCAAGGAGGTCACGTAACTCAAGGCTTGCTCCGCCTCCATCTGCAACATCCGGCCAACTGCCACCATCCCTATAGTGTATGATATCAACAGGATTGCGCGCAGCATCGCGCAACTCAAGCCGCTCGCCGCTGCGTGAAAGTGTACCCGAAAACTCACCCATCAATGAAGCCCCCGGGAAAGATGAGCTAAAAAGTCCGGCGTCACGGGCAATGCACGTCTGTGCTCCGGGTGCCAGCACACTGCCCTCGGGAAAGGTAAAATTGACCCCGTCTGAAAATTGCCAACCGGCAAGGTCCACAGCCTCTTCTCCGCGGTTTGTCAGTTCAATCCACTGGTTGTCCGAATTGCGGAAAGGGCGGCCTTCAGAAGCGGGTGAAGTCTCAACCCGGGCATCAAGGGCAAGACCAAAGACCGTGTCACTACTTCCCCTTGAGCTCTGATGCACCTCGACGGACATCCGATTCACTCCCGGCAATAGGGCCGCCGGACTAATCTCCAAAGAATTGAGCACTGCATTGCTGACACTAGGAGTAGCCAGTGTCTCCGGTCCGACCTGACCATCAGGCATATTGAAACGGCCGACTTCCGTCCCATTAAGGTAAAACACCGCCCCATCATCCACCTGGTGAGTGATCTCAAGGGAATCCGCACTGGCAAAAACCTCGGTAGAAACGGTAAAATCAACTTCGTAGTAATAGGTCACCGTGGCACTGCTGTATTCAGCACTAGTCCACGCCGTATTCAGAGGCTCAGGCAATGAACCGGTCTCCCTACCAACGGGGGCCCTGCCCAACTTCCAATTACCACCCACCGGATGCGCAACCGAAGCCCAACCAGCAGCTAAGCTCTCATCAGCATTGTTACACCGCCAGTTAGCATCCATTTCCAACAGCGACAACCTGTCAAAAGTTGCCGGTTGGGCCAGTCTCGCCGGAAGACCCGGAGGATTGTATGCAATCTCACTAATGACGATGTCTCGGTTAAACAAAAAATCATTCGGAGAACCGGGAGTCGGAATGGCTGGGTATAGCCATTCTTCGCTTCCATTGCCTGCTAATCCTCGTAAGCGACCAGTGACCTTGCGACCGTCAAGAACAATCCCGGCACTATCACGCAGAAAAAGCTTGTCGTCCTC
>CALCSP010000468.1 GCA_937893785.1 uncultured Verrucomicrobiales bacterium | reverse complement strand
TGGGGCAGGAGCGCGTCGAATCCAGGCCTGCTGGGCTATCAGGAGGCGACTCCCGGTGCTCCCAACAGCGAGCAAGCCGCGCCTGCCCGCACCATCGCACCCCAGTTCCTAGCATCAGATGGTAGCACCCCGCTGCAAAGTGGTTTTTATAATGATACACAGACCCTTGTCCTCAAGTGTGCCACTCCCGGGGCAACCATCCGTTATACTACTGATGGAAGCCAGCCGATGGAGTCGGGGAACGGAAAAACTTACAGAGATCCGCTTGTCCTTGAGCGAGTCAATGAGAAGAGCGCGGTGATTATTCGGGCAAGGGCTTTTGCCCCGGGGTATATGCCTTCAAAGGACCTTGCATACACCTACCTGATCAGCCAGCATCCTGCCATTGAGAGCCTACCAGCCATTTCGTTGGTTGAGGATGCAGGACGTTCTTTTTTTCTGCCCGAGGGCATTATGGCCGTCAGTGGTGGCAGTTTTGATGGTGAGGGAAAATGGCAGCCTGGCGCGATTGATTCCTATAATGTGCCTCAGCAGCGAGGATCATCCACTGAGCGTAAAACCTCGGTAGAACTGGTTTATCCAGATGGCAGCCCGGGATTCAGGGACAAGGTTTCCTTGCGTATGGCGGGTAGCGGATACACGCGACCGCGCTACAGGATGCAGCACACGGAAGATTCCCCGTGGAGGCTTTTCGCTCCTACTGAAAAAGGCTCAATGAACCTTATCTGGCGTGATGAGATCGGTGCTGATGAACTTAATTTCAATCTATTCCCCGGCTGGCATACCACACGTTTCAAGCAGTTGCGCCTTCGTGCCGGGAATAATGATCCCATTAACCCATTTATTTGTGATGAGTATGTGCGCCGTTTGTTCGGCGAGATGGGTCATGACTCGTTACGGGGCATGTTTGCCATGCTCTATGTCAATGGCTCGTTCAAGGGCATTTATAACCTTTGTGAAAGGCTGCGTAATGAAACCTTCCAGAATCACTTCCGTTCTGACGCGGACTGGGATGTCAAATATAACAATGAGTATTCAGCTGGTGATGCCGTTGAGCATTCCCGGTTCCGGAAGATTTACGAGAAAGACATGAGTGTCCCGGCCAATTATGCGGCAATGGGAAATGCTGCCGATCTCGTGAACTTTGCCGATTATTACCTGTTGAATATCTACGCGAACATGTGGGACTGGGCCACTTGGGGGTCGGGTGCCAATAATTATGTCCTATACCGGGAAAGGGTTCCCGGGGGAACATGGCGTTTCACTGTCTGGGATGCGGAGGGGGGATTCTTTAACCAGGGTTATTTTAACCCTGCATCATTTGACCTGATTGCAGAGAACCTGACCGGCAGCGATGATACCAACGAACTGGCTAGGATCTGGAAACATCTTGTGGGTGTTCCTCCGTTTAATGGCGGTGAATATAGCGGGAGTGCTGAATTTCGCCTATTGGTGGCTGACCGGATTCACAAACATTTCTTTAATGGAGGTATCCTCGATGATCGCAGCAGTGACACTCGTGTTCATGCCCTCAAGAATGAACTGCGGGATATGGTCAGGGAGGGTATCGAATACATGGCTGGATCATGGAATGAAAACTGGTTTAATTCTTGGATAAATCCCGGGAACGGACGGCGTTCCCATCTCCTGGGACCGGCAGGTAACCAATTCGCTGCTGCCGGCATTTGGCCTGCCCTGACACCTCCGGCCTTCAGTATACATGGTGGAGATGTCGGGCTCGGCCAGAACATTACCGTGTCAGCTGTTGCTGAAGGTTCGAGTGTCTACTATACCACTGACGGGTCTGATCCCCGGCTTAACGGTGGCGCTCCGTCTCCGCTGGCAACAAAATATACAGGCGGTATTTCCATAGAGGTTCCGATTGTTCTCAAAGCTCGCGTTTTTTCCGCTTCCGGAGAATGGAGTCCGCTTACCGAGGCTCAGTTCTCTGTGCCGGTCAAGCAGCCCTCGGCAAGCAGCATTGTAGTCAGTGAGCTGATGTATAACCCGCCACCTGCCAGTGCTGCCGAGGAAGCTGCCGGCTACAGTGATTCTGATGAGTTTGAGTTTATCCGTATCACCAATGTGAGTTTGGATACCATTGGCATTGAGGGGTTGCGCTTCAATGATGGCATTAGATTTGATTTTTCCCTATCTGCTGTGCGCGCACTTGTGCCCGGAGCATCCCTGCTCATTGTCGGCAATCGCAAGGCCTTCAATGCGCGATACGGGAACGCTTATGATGCACTCATCGCGGGTGAGTTTACCGGCAAGCTCAAGAACGGTGGCGAGAATATCCAGCTAGATCTGGTAGGCAGTCCTCTCACAACACTCCACAGTATTAATTATGATGATAAACAGCCCTGGCCCAAGGCGGCTGACGGCTTTGGGTCATCAATGTTGCTGTTGGATCCAGCAGGATCGCCTGATCATTCACTTCCCGTAAGCTGGACTGCTTCTGCCCATCCCGGCGGACATCCGGGTGGGAATCCTGTGCCATTAAGCTATCAGGAGTGGAGAATGCTTACCTTTTCCAATGTCCAGTCATCCAGTGATGAAATTTCCGGTCCGCATGCTGATCCAGATGGGGATGGAATTACCAACTTTGCCGAATACGCTCTTGGCGGCAGCGCCCTCCTTGCTGATGCCGTTCAGCTACGCCCCCGTGTATCCACCGTCAGGGATGGCGGGCAGACATATTTCGCCATTCAGTATTTGAGTGTGCCGGAAGCAGTCGAGGCAAGGGTGAATCTTGAGTATTCTGTGGACCTCATTACCTGGAGTGCCGGGGATATGATCGAGAGGGGGGATGCTGAGCGAATCTCCAGCGGTCACGAGGTTCACTTCCTGATGGGGGATGAGCCCATTTTCCCTGCCGTCCCGGCAGCTTTCGTTCGTCTGCGGGTGGATTAAGGGCGCAATTTATTCCCGCTTACCTCTCAACGCGCAACCAGCGCCGCACCAGTAGCGAGAGGAGATCGCCGGCAAGCACGATCAGGGCCCCGAGGAGCACGAAGAAAAGCATCTGGTCGAATGACCGTGCTGCTTTGGCGTTAGTGATCAGGAACCCAAGTGAGATTACCCCGAGCATACCAAGCACCGTGGCTTCACGCACACAGGTTTCCCAGCGATAGAAGAAATAAACGACCATCCTGTTGAATGATTCCGGGAGAATAGCGGCCAGATAGGCACCGAGACGTCCTCCTCCATGGGCAATGACCGTACGTGCCGGACGAGGCGGCGCATTCTCGACGACTTCCGATCCCAGTCTTCCTAGGATGCCAAAGTTGTGGATGGCCAGCGCGAGTACCAGTGCCCAAGGATCTGGACCGAGGATGGAGATGAGCAGGAATCCGAGAATGTATTCGGGCAGGCTGCGTGTGAAGACAAAGGCGAGGCGACTCACCTTGTTGATGATATCCCAAATGAGTGGGAAGGTGTCCCGTCCGCCTGTGATACCCAGTGGCCTTGGAGTAGACAGGTTGCGGGCGGCTCCGGGAATGAACAGGAGGGCAAAGAGCCCAGAAAGGGCTGCTGCCGCGGTGGCAAGCGCCAGCGTCATTCCTACCGCCTTCAGTGCTTCTCCCTCGACAAGGAGTTCCATTGCCCAGGGGCGGAAATCAGACCAGTCGCCGGAGGCTTGCACCGGTGCAGGCGTGAGTTTTCCAATGAAGCGTTCAAGATTGGCGCTGCGTTGGCTCGCGGTAAGCACTGAAGTATATAGGTCTCCAGCGGTCCAGGCCCATCCGCCAGCTAGTATGATGGCCAATAGACTCAAATAAAGAAACCATGGGCGCGGTTGCTGGCGCCTTAAATAGGCAATTCGCGCTAAGCGCGTTTCCTCGGCTCGTGCGGACATATTAGGTCTCCATTCGTTTGCGCAAGGCCCTACTCCACCACTCGATGACCATGATCATGGCAAAGAGCACATAAAGGTAGGTCCAGATTTCGCGATAATGAAATTCGTCGGAGGCCAGCTTGATGCGGTAGCCTATTGTTTCAATTCCTACGAATCCGAATACTGCGGCCGTACGCACGGCACACTCGAGCCGGTAAAAGGTGTAGGTGATGAGGTCAGGAAGGGCGCGGGGCAACAGCCCGGCAAGGAATGCTACAATGCTTCCGGCACCTATTGCCTGCAGGGCCCTTTGTGCTTCCCGCGAATGCTCCTCGAACATTTCCGAGTAAATCTTGGCTAAGATTCCTGAGTAGGGGATAGCCACGGCGATGATTGCGGCATCCGTGGAAAGCCCCATGGCGGTAATGAAGAGTAGTCCCCATATAAGCTCATGAATCGAGCGGCTGAATGCCATAATAATACGGGAGCTAAGGCAGAGAGGGCGCAGGACCCAGCCCAGCATCTTGTGTCGCCGGATATCCGGCCACCAGGCAGTGGAGGCGAGCAGTGCCAGGAGGGCGCCGCAGGGAATGGCGACACTCATTGCCAGCAAAGCAAAACGGAGGGTGAGCAGTGTGGTGCTTATGACAGTGAGAAGGAAAGGTTCTGCTCCCTCAATAGGTTTTTGGTAATCCAAAGCCGGCTGGAATGCTGAGAGGAGAAAATCGCGGGTCAGCGTGAGGTTGTTGCCGCTGAAAAGGCGTAGTGGGTTGAGGCCCAGAAGCCAGAATGATACCAGGACGCACAGCGTGATGGCAAGAAGGGTTGCCCGCCGTGAACCGAGGTAATGTCGGTAAGTGCCTGCGAGCATGATCAGCCGTCCTCAAGGATTTCGTCTGCGTCGAGACGATAGAGTGCTTCCAGTGAACCGGGATCAATCTGTTGCGGGCATTGATCGAGATGCACTTGTCCTCCACGCAGACCGATCAAACGTGGAAAATGGTTACGCGCTAGTTCCAGGTTATGCAGGCTCATGAGTAGTGTGAGTCCGCGTTCATTGGCGATGTCGTTGAGTAGCTCAACTAGGCTTGCTGCTCTAGCCGGATCGACACTCGATACCGGCTCGTCGGCGAGGATAGCCTCCGGTTCCTGAAACAGGGCACGTGCTACTGCAACCCGCTGCTGCTGCCCTCCGGATAACTCTGCAGTGCGGGCAAACAATTTGTCCTCAATGCCTACCCGTTCAAGAAGTGAATGGATTTTGGATATGGTGTTTTTTGAGGGTGCCAGCAGGTTGCGCAGATTACCCAATAGGTTCAGTTTGCCGATCTTGCCGCTTACAATATTTTGCCAAACGCGAAGATTGGGGACCAGGCCCAAGTCTTGAGGAATCGTTGCGATTTGTGAGCGGATCAGCCGCAGTTGTCGGGGGTGCAGATTTTCAGAGCATTTGCCCAGTATCTCTACAGTTCCGGAGTGGGCCTGAAGAGTGGCGTTGCACAACCGCAACAGGGTGGTTTTGCCCCCGCCGCTTGGTCCAACAATGGCAACCTTTTCGCCGCGTTCTACAGAGAGGGAAACGGATGTCAGAGCCTTCAGTTTTCCATAGCGGCACTCCACCTTCCTGAAATGGAAGGTGGGTGCCAAACTATGACTGGTTTTGGGCATACCTCGCCACTTTTGCGCTACAGTGCTTGATTAGTCGTTCAGTAACTTGAGCTCCTTGGCGACATCGACAATGGCCTGGAAGTCCTCGTTTTTGGCGGCGATAATCTTCGAGCGAGTTAATGCTTTCAGAAGTGCCGGGTCATCGATTGCAATCAATGTGGCCTGCAGCTTGTCAGTGAACCCTGCACCGAAGATTTTCTCCAGGTCCGGATGGGCTGTCCAGTTGTAGTCGGCATAGGGAGGTGTTTTCCAGATGATCCTGCACTTATTGGCATCTAGGTCACCTTTTTCGACCATGCTGTCGTATTTTTTGTAGCTCAGTGCACCTACCTGAAAAGTGCCGGCTTCAACAAGTTTGGCGGTCTTGTCATGTGCACCCGAGAAATTGACCGGGTTGGTGAACCACTTGAGGGCATCGGTTTTGGTGTTTTGCTCAATGAAAAAACTGGGCATCAGTCTTCCCGAAGTCGACTTCTCTGAGCCAAAAGTAAATTTCATGTCTTTGATGGCAGCGGGGAACTCATCGCTTAATTCAAGGCCTGTTTCTGCATTGGCAATGAAATAGGAAATATAGTTTGGGTCTTCAATTCCCTGAGCAATGGCTCTGGCTCCTTGGACCTCGGCGCGAGCCTGCACGCCAGTTAGGCCGCCGAACCAAGCGAGGTGAATCTCACCATTGACGAATTTGTCCACGGATGCGCCGTAGTCAGTGGCGGGAACGAACTCTGCCTGAACGTTGAGCTCAGTTGAGAGGTATTCGGCAAACTTACTGAACTTCGCTGTTTGCTCGGTGGTGTTTTCATCGGGGATTGCGGAGAAGCGCAGGATCTTGGTGGCGCTTGCATCCCCATTGGAATTTCCAGCATTTGTTGAGTCATCCTTCTTGCAGCTGGGAGCTAGGAGGAGGGCGCAGATTGCCAGACCGGCAACGATAGGTTGTGGCTTCATAATTTTCGATTTTTGTTTTTCGTTAACATGAAATGTTCGTTTTTGAACAGAAGGGTTGATTTAAGACTCCTCTACCCTTCGATGCAAGCATACTTTCTGCAAATGGTTGACGTTTGCTTGGCGTCAATGGGGCTGCAGGTGTCGATTTAGGATGATTTAAATCCCGTCAGGACAATTTTTCCGGTTGCTTTACCCTGTTCAAGCAGGGTGTGCGCCTGTCCGACATCCTCAAAGGAAAATCTTTGCTCATGGATGAGTGGGCGGAATTCTTCGCGTTCAACTCGACGGGTGATGTCCCGGAGGATCTCGCCGTGGCGGGCTTTTCCTTCGACTTGGTTATAGAGGATGGGAATGACCATGAAAACAACATGGAGCGACAGTGCTTTCTGGTGCAGCAGGCTCAGGTCGGCAGTTGTTCTCGTGTTTACGGAAGTCACTCGTCCCTCAAGTGCTGCTGCTTCGAGACTTCGCGTGAGATTTTCTCCGCCGACAGTATCAAACACCACATCGAATCCTCTGCCACCTGTGTGTTCCTCGACATATTGTTCCACGGATTGTTCCTTGTAGTTGATAGGCTGTGCACCCAGCGTGCGTGCGATGTCCGCTTTTTCTCCTGAAGATACCGTTGCATAAACATCTGCTCCGGCATTCTTTGCCAGTTGAATGCCGACATGGCCGACTCCACCTGCAGCACCGTGGACAAGGACGCGCTCTCCTTCTCTGATGACAGCACCCCGGATAAGTGCATCCCATGCGGTAATACTCACGAGCGGCAGGGCAACGGCTTCCTCCAGGGAGAGGTTACTAGGTTTTTTTGACAGCAGAGTGGCATCGGCGACCTGGAATTCAGCCAATGATCCGGAGTGTTCAAGAACGGCGCCCGTGCATCCGAAGACCTCATCACCTGGTTGCAAGTCGCTGACGCCTTCCCCGGTTTCCTCGACCGTGCCCGCTACGTCAAATCCCAAGATTCCACTTTCCGGAGCAATTGCCTCCAGTAACCCGCTACGAATCTTGTAATCAATGGGATTAACCGTTGAGGCTGCCACCCTTATTAAAACTTGGCCTTTGCCGCATTTCGGCACCGGTAACGATGATATTTCGAATACCTCGGGGCCGCCAAACCCCTTTATCGTCATTGCTTTCATGGGCTAGGAGGTTAGCGGCATGGTCCTGAAGGTCAATGATTCAGGATTGATTTGTGCGTATTTACTCAGTTCCTGCCTATTCTGTTATACTCAGCTTGAATTGTTCTTGGCGTTTGCAATTTGATTAGGTTTGCCGAAATGTCTTTTCAGGGGCTTCCCCGTGAGCATTGGTATGGCCAAGAAGAAAATCGCCAGAAAAATCATCAAGAAGAAAGTACTGAGGAAGGTTCCCCGCAAGAAAACCGGGAAGAGCAAAGTCACGAAAAAGAAACTGCCTAAGGTTCCTGTCAAAACCGGTTCAAGCGGTGCAGGAAAAGGGGGCAAGGCTGAGGTGGTTCATGTCGATGACATGTATTCAGACTGGTTTATTGACTATGCCAGTTATGTGATTCTGGAGCGGGCTGTTCCGAACGTTCATGATGGGCTGAAGCCTGTCCAGCGGCGAATTCTGCATACGCTCAAAGAAAAGGATGATGGTCGTTATCATAAGGTGGCCAACCTTGTCGGGCACACCATGCAATATCACCCGCATGGGGATGCTTCAATTGCCGATGCCATGGTGAGCCTCGGGCAGAAAAACCTGATGATTGATACTCAGGGAAACTGGGGAAATATCCTGACCGGTGACAAGGCAGCTGCTTCCCGCTACATTGAGGCACGGTCGACAAAGTTTGCACTGGAGGTTGCTTTCAATGCGAAGACTACCAAATGGGCTGCTTCCTATGACGGGCGCAATAAGGAGCCGGTGACCTTGCCCGTTAAGTTTCCTCTCTTGCTGGCACAGGGTGCTGAGGGTATTGCCGTTGGGCTCGCATGCAAGATTCTACCTCACAACTTCAACGAGTTGATCGATGGGTGCATTAATGCATTGCGTAAAAAGCCGATCGAGATATTCCCTGATTTTCCAACCGGTGGCCTTATCGATGTTTCGGAATACAATCGTGGTTTGCGTGGGGGAAGGGTGCGGGTCAGGGCTCGCATCGAGAAGACCAAGACAAAGCGTATTCTGCGTATTACTGAGGTTCCCTTTGGGACAACTGCCGGGGCCCTAATGGATAATATCGTTGCTGCTAACGAGAAGGGAAAGATCAAGATCTCAAAGATTGAGGACATTACTGCTGAGAAAGTCGAAATTAATATACACCTTCCTGTCGGGATGGATCCGGACACTGCAATTGAGGCACTCTACGCCTTCACGGATTGCGAGCTGTCAATCTCTCCGAATTCATGTGTCATCGAGGATAATAAGCCCCGATTTCTGGGAGTGGATGAACTTTTGAAGCGTTCTGCCCTGCATACCAAGGACCTTTTGAAATGGGAGCTGGAGATCAAGCTTGGTGAGTTGCAGGACAAGTGGCATTTCAGCTCTCTTGAGCGAATATTTATCGAGAAGAGGATTTATCGCCGTATCGAAGAGTGTACTACTTGGGAGTCGGTGATGGAGGAAATATGGACAGGATTAAAGCCTTACCTCAAGATGTTAAAGCGCAAGGTGACCGACGATGATATTGTCCGGTTGACCGAGATCCGGATCAAGCGAATCTCAAAGTTTGATTCTCTGAAGGCTGATGAGTTGATACGTGGTATTGAGAAGGAAATTGCTGAGACTGAGAAAAGTCTCAAGGGCTTAACACGCTACGCAGTCGCTTATTTCAAGGCTTTAAAGGACAAGTATGGAGCGGATAGGGGCAGGAAAACCGAGATCACTGAATTTGGTAAAGTGGTTGCCCGCAGTGTGGCCGTGGCGACTGAGACTCTTTACTTGAACTCGAAGGATGGGTTTGCTGGGTTTGGCGTGAAGCGTGACGGTACGGCAGTGGACAAGTGCTCCAGAATGGATGATGTGATTGTTTTTGGTCGTGAAGGGACCATGCAGGTGTCTAAGGTGGCTGAGAAGACCTATGTGGGTAAAAATCCCGCGCACGTTGCGATCTTCCGTAAGGAGGAGCCAAGGTTTTATTGCATGATCTATCGAGACGGGCGAGATGGGCCAACAAGAATTAAGCGCTTCAGTGTACAGGGGGTCACTCGTGATAAGATGTATGAGCTAACCAAGGGGGCTAAGGGTACAAGAGTTCTCTTTTTCTCAGCTCATGAATCAGAGAAAGATACCCTTTCAGTCACGGTGGTTTTGAAGTCAGCCCCGCGGTTGAGAACTAAGGAGATCGATGTGGATTTTGGAGAGATTGCGGTTAAGGGGCGTGCTTCTCAGGGAAGTATCATTACCCGTCACAAGGTTGACAAGGTGGTGCGGCGCAAGTCTCAGTTGGAACTGCTCTGAGCGCGTTATCTG
>CALCSP010000467.1 GCA_937893785.1 uncultured Verrucomicrobiales bacterium | reverse complement strand
TTAATTATAGTTATTATTATATTTACCTTTAATTAAGACATGGAAACCTGGATTGAGCATCCAAAGAGCCAAGCGGCACTTTGCAGCAAGAGCCTTGAGAGTCTCTTCAAAAATTCTCCCACAGCAATGCTTGTGGCAGGAAAAGATGAATCCATCAAGGATGCTAACGAAAGTGCCTGCAAGCTGCTGGGCACGACTAGAAATGAACTGATCGGACAACCTTCATCAAAATGGATTCCAGCTCACACTTCGGCTTGTGGAGCAACATCACCCGTAGTGATCGAACAAGATTGCTTGCCTCCGATCAAGGCGTCCATGCACAGCACACCAATCCAATCAGGATCTGAAACGGTATCTCTTATCTCTCTCTGGCTTGAGCAAAATGGGCTCCAGAATCATGAGAGAATCACTCAGCAACCTGCAGTATCAATAGGTGACGCAAAGAGCGCTTCCCAACACATCGCTAATGTCATTACTGACAGCCTTACCCCCATCCAAGGTTTTGTTTCATTAGCGCAAGAAGACCTCCGGAAAGGCCAAATGAGGCGCACTCACCTTGACCAAATAGCCAGCGCCGCTGACAGAGGCGCTCAATTTGCGCGCGATCTTTTTGCTTACAGCGCCCATTCGACCCAACCCTCATCCATTTATTCTCCAGCAGAACTTCTTACAGAACTCCAGGAGGAACTTGCAACAATTGCCGGAGAATCAGTAATGATATCTTACAGTATATCAAGTGATGTCCCCTTGATAAAGATTCACAAAGAAGACTTCCGAACAATTATCCGCCACGCAATCGGTAACGCTTCGGCTATTGTAGATAGTGACAAACATGCAAGGCGAATCGTTGAGGTCCGATGCACATCAGGCACAATCAGTAAAGACATCGACTCCACTTGCACACCTTCTGCCGGTTCTTCAATCATAACAATCACCGACAATGCACCAGCCCTCAGTGCGGAAATATGCGCACGGGTTTTTGACCCCTTCTACAGTCTTCCTCAACGTCATGACCCCCATGGTCTTCGCCTGCCAACAATAAACCAATTGATGCGCAACCACTCCGGAAGCGCTGACTTTTGCGCCCTTCCTGGAAAGGGCAACTCCCTAGAACTCGTCTTTGCGCAAACCCGCCACTGAAACATTAATCTTCATGAATCTGCGGACGCGGATAAACAGAGACAGTTACCTAAACCTTCAGACAAAAAGCCGGCACAAGACACCCCTTCTTTGACCGGCAATGATCAGAAAACGATACTGGTCGTTGAGGACGAATGCAGCGTCAGAGAGACTGTGGTTCGAAACCTAGAATTTCTTGGATACCGTGTTCTTCAAGCAAGGAATGGCGAAGAGGGGCTATCGATCAGCCGCCAGCATGAAAAATCGATCGATCTAGTCTTTACCGATGCAGTAATGCCACGATTAAGCGGCCCAGGAATGGTTGATACACTCAGGAAAGAAAAGATAAATACCCCCGTTCTCTACACGACAGGATACGCTGACACACACGGTATTAGCCGTGAAGAGCAAGTGCTCACTAAACCTTACACGACAAACGAGCTAGCTGCCAAAATTCAAGAGTTTATTGGCACAGCCCAAACCTAAGCCCCTTGAGAAACCCCATTCTTTAAGGGTGGTCCAGAGCAGCAGTTATTATAAACTAGACGCCTGTCTCATGACCTGCCCCTTTATGGCCAAGGATCTTTACCGTTCGATTGAGCTGCTCAAACTCGATTGGCTTTTTGATGA
>CALCSP010000466.1 GCA_937893785.1 uncultured Verrucomicrobiales bacterium | reverse complement strand
TATTTTTACGCATATTTGATATTCTTATAATAATGATACAGATTTTACCGGAGGATGTTTAAAATGAGTCAAGCAGCTGTTGAAACCAACAATATACCCAGCATAAATGTAGCCCCTGTTTTGAGTCTTATTGAGAAGAATGCACCAGAGGGCAAAGAGAACAGGCAATTACCTGATAGCAGTATTGAAGCACTTCGAGAACAAGGCTTTTTCAGAATGCTCCTGCCCAAAATTTATGGTGGCTATGAATGCACACCTCAGGAATTCTTTCGTTCCGCAATAGATATTGCCGAGCGTGATATGAGTACAGCTTGGGCGGGGGGCATCATCGCCGTTCATGCTTATCAACTCGCCATTATGCCACCGCAAGCTGCAGAAGAAGTTTATGCTGATACACCTGACACTCTCATTTCATCCTCCTACAATCCAGCAGGCGCCAAAGTGAAAACTGTCGATGGTGGCTTTGAACTCTCCGGACGCTGGGGGTGGAGTAGCGGTTCTGGCCATTGCTCATGGACCTTACTGGGCGGTGTCATCACTGATCATCCGGACGGTATTCACTACCGGACATTCCTGCTCCCACGCAGTGATTACGAAATTGAAGAAACTTGGTTTCCAATGGGACTCCACGCTACGGGTTCTAATGACATTGTAATTGACGAGCCTGTCTTTGTACCTGAACACAGGACCCACATTCAAATGGATGGCTTTAACTGCGTTCACCATCAAGAAAACCCAATGTATTCAATCCCTTGGGCACAACTTTTTATCCGTGTCGTATCCTCCCCTTCTATTGGGGCTGCAAAACATGCGCTTCGCCTATTCATTGATAATGCAACATCTAGCTCCACTGACCCGACGCGCCTTGCCGGAGACCCGGATGTAACGGTTCGGGTGGCTAAAGCCGCAACACTGATTGACGAAACCGAAGCCATTATGTTCAGAAACTTTGACGAGATGCTCGACAAGGTGAATAAGGGCGAAGAAATTCCCATGATTGATCGTGTGAAATATCGTTATCAAGCCAGTCTCGTTATTGAACGTATGATGGAAGCAGTTGACCTGATTTTTGATGTTGCAGGTGGGCGCAGTGTTTACGACGGGTCGCCTATTCAGTCCATATGGCATGACATCCATATCGCCCGCGCTCATGTTGCAAATAATCCAGTCGGTTTTGCCCGCAATTATGGTGGTATTCAACTATCTGGTGAGAGTGCGGACTTGTTTGTCTAATGGCTGAATATCTCGCTACCACCAGAGGGCTGTTTTGTCGAAGCCGGCCCTATCAAGATGCATGTTCTTGAATATGGGAATCCTGAAGACCCCGCTGTAGTTTTTCTCCACGGATCAGGGCCTGGGAATTGTGGCTACGCAAACTTCAGCAAAAATGCGCAGGAATTTGCTGATGCAGGTTTTTATGTTGTCCTTCCTGACCTTATCGGTTTCGGTTATACCGATAAGCCGATTGACCTTGGTGATTACACGCTTGATTTATTCTGTGACACTCTGAAAGCAGGATTAATCTCCCTCGGCATTTCTTCCTGTAGTTTTGTTGGCAATTCTCTGGGAGGTGGAATTGCAGTCCAGATCGCGCTGAATGACCCAGATTTTGTCAAAAAACTTATTATGATGGGTCCCGGCTGTATTGAAGAACAGCAGGATTATTTCACAATGCCCGGCATCTCGAAAATGGTTGATGCGCTGAAAGACGGACTTACTGAGGAAACACTTAAAAAAGTTTTGAAAAACTTTGTTTATGATGAGACGCTAATTAC
>CALCSP010000465.1 GCA_937893785.1 uncultured Verrucomicrobiales bacterium | reverse complement strand
GAATCTAAGAATTACCGAATTAATGTATAATCCTCCAGGTGGATCCGAATGGGAATTTGTCAGAGTGGAAAATACCGGCGCAGTAGTCATTCAACTTGCCGGTGTGGCTTTGACAGAGGGTATCGAATTCCAGTTTCCTGATGTTGCCCTTGGTGCAGGAGAGGGCGCATATATTGTGCGTGATACAGCCTCATTCAGGGCACGCAACGGTGGGGCGGCAATTGTGCTGGGTGAATATAGCGGCAAGTTGGATAATGGCGGTGAAAGGCTGCGTCTTGAGTTGGTTTCACGCAAGCTTGGTATCCTTGATTTTGAGTATGATGATGAGTGGTATCCGGGCACTGATGGTGGTGGTCAATTGCTTCAGGTTATCGATCCAGGGGCGGCAGCGGCAACTTGGGGGGAACGCGGCAACTGGAGGGCTGTTGGAGGGGATAACACAGTTGATTACAGTGACTGGGTATCGGTTACATTTGGTGGAGTGATTCCTGGCATCACCGGGCAGTTTGATGATCCTGACGGGGATGGTATGGTTAATCTGGCAGAATTTGTTTTTCGGCTCGATCCGAGCCGACCTGATCCTCAGGCAGCCTTACCGCAGGCAACTCTCAATCGGCAGGGTCTTACCCTTACTTACACTACTGTGCATCTTCCAGAGGACATTTCCGTGACTCCGGAACTTTCCGGTGACCTCGACAACTGGATTGATGCTGGGGAGGATGTCACTGTCGAGATGCTTGCCGATGATGGAATTATCAGTACTTACCGGGTAAGATTGAATGCACTTCCCGGCGACGTCGATGCGCGCTTCATGCGGCTTCGGGTCAATGCCCCTTAGCCATCCATTGCCGGCTTAACTGTCCCCGTGGAATCAAGTCTGGCGCAATCGGTTCAGTAGCCCACGATGACGGCATTGAGTATCGATATTTCTCATGGCCATTGCGGCGGCTTTCTTCTGTCCAACGAGAATCACGAGACGGCGACCACGAGTGATTGCCGTGTAGATCAGGTTACGCTGCAGGAGCACAAACTGCTGTGTGGCGACGGGCACAATCACGCAGGGAAATTCGCTGCCCTGCGACTTATGTACGGTAATGGCAAATGCCGGGGCTAGTTCATCAAGTTCGCCCGGATCGTAATCGGCAGTCCTGCCATCGTCGAAGCGAACACTGATGGATCCGGGATCGGTTTCAATCGTGGTGATGCTGCCGATGTCACCATTAAATATTTCCTTCTCATAATTGTTGCGCAGCTGGATGACTCTGTCGCCGGTGCGAAAACATGAACCGAACCGCTCTACTTCAAAAGTTGCTTCATTGGCAGGGTTTAGTGCATCCTGAATTTTCCTATTCAGTGCTTGGGTCCCAAGGCTACCGCGATGCATCGGCGTGAGAACCTGTACATCATGTAATGGATCAAGACCGAATTTTTCCGGAATTTGCTCTCGCAATAGTCTGATGATCATTGCAGCTGCCTTGTCCGGGTCATCACGTTCAATAAAGAAGAAATCCGAATTGGGTGAAGGCCTTGCGGAGGTAGTAAATTCTTCGGGCGCTCTTCCATTGTTGATGTCATGGGCCGCCTGAATGATTCGGCTCTCCGCTGCCTGCCGGAAAATTTCATTTAAGCGAGAGACTGCCACCGATTCGCTCTGGATGAGATCAGTCAATACGCTTCCGGGTCCTACTGATGGCAGTTGGTCAACGTCTCCAATCATCAGCAGGTGAGCATTCTCCGGCAACGCATCCATAAAGGCAGCCATTAGTGGCAGGTCAATCATAGAGGCCTCATCAATGACAAAAAGGTCACCTTCAAGCGGACTTTCGCGGTTACGTGCAAAACCGGCCTGTCCAGGTTGATACTCAAGCAACCTGTGGATTGTTTTTGCTTCAATGCCAGTGCTCTCGCTCATTCTTTTTGCAGCTCTGCCTGTTGGAGCGCATAGCACGGGCGTGATATTTTTGGCACGGAGAATCATCAGCACGATGTTGATAATTGTGGTTTTTCCCACACCTGGGCCCCCAGTGATAACTAGCATACGGTGGCTCAATGCTGCGTGGATAGCTTCACGCTGCCCGCCGGCAAGTGTATAACCAATTTTATTCTCGCACCAGGCCAGTGCCTTTTTGAAGTCAATGTCCGGATAACTCGCCAATTTCCCGGCCAGCTCTTTGATTTGGCGGGCAACAAGGTGCTCGGCCTCTAGCAGGTTTGGCGGGAAGATGAGGGTGCTACGGTTTCCTGTGTCTCTGGCCATGTGACCGGCACTTATTTCCATATCCAGTATCGCTTTGATTTTTTCTGGATCGATACCAAGTAATTCGGTGGAGGAATCGATGATTTCCTGTTCCGGAAGTGCGCAGTGGCCGTTACGTACAGCACTTGCCATTACGTATCCAAGGCCTGCTGCGATTCTCTCCCGGGTATCAGGTTGAACGCCAAGTTTGGCTGCAATTTTATCTGCGGTCTTAAAACCGACACCATGCAGGTCCTGCGCCAACTGATAAGGGTTTTTACGCAAGCAAGAGATACTTTGCTCGCCGTAGGTTTTGTAGATACGGACGGCTCGCGCTGTACTGATGCCATGCTGGTGAAGAAAAACCATGATTTGGCGTACGGCTTTTTGCTTCTGCCATGATTCCTTTATTTCCTTACGACGTTTGGAGCCGATTCCTTCAATTTCCTCAAGCTGTTTGGAGCGCTTGTCGATTACATCGAATATTTCCGCCCCAAATTTCGCGACCATTTTCTTTGCATATACAGGTCCGATACCCTCTATCAGTCCGCTACCCAGATAACGTTCGATTCCGGCAAGCGTGCCTGGCTCGCTGGTCGTAATTTCCTCTGCTCGAAACTGAGCGCCGTAATTCTCGTCATCATGCCATTCTCCCGAAGCGACCAGCTGTTCTCCGGATTTTGGTGCAGGACAGTTGCCCACGACGGTGATCAGGGCAGATTGATCCTGTGGTTTCACGCGCAATACGCAATACCCGTTTTCCTCGTTATGGAAGGTGACGCGTTCGATAGCGCCTATGAGCGTTTTTCCCGACACTTTTACCGATTGTGACTGAGTGTCGGGCCAAGGGGTAGTTTTTTTTCCTTTTTCGGGCACTGCAAGTGCCTTGATTTCATCTGTTTCCGCACCATGCAATGACACAAAAACGGATATTTTCCCGGTTTTAAGACAAATATTTTCGTGGCACGCGTCATTAATGTTTTAATATATGTAATCATGAGAACGATCGTCCTATCATTGTCATTGGCAGTTTTTGGCCCTGCTTTATCGGCTTTTGCGCAGGAAGACAGGCGAGGGTTGCCCGCCCGGATAGCCCTTGACCGCATTGAGCTACGCCATGGCGCGCCATTACTAGAGGGTATTGTGGAGATGACCGGGCGCCGTGGTCAAAGTCAGCCCCGTGAGTGGCGGGTTGTTGTTCGGGATGAGCGGAGTAGGTCGCGGGTACGCACCATGCGGGTGGCAGATGGCCGAGCCACTGATGAAGGTGAGAACAAGGATTTTTATCCCAGTATTTTGCCGTTGGGGTTTATTGATGAGCAAAAACTCAAAATGGATTCGCCGGCGGTATTTAACATTCTTGTCCGTGAGGCAACTGTGGCGAGGATTGGCTTTGATTCCGTTGACTACAAGCTTCGTTGCAGAGAATTCAGTAATGAACCCGTGTGGAGCCTAACGGCGCGGGATGTCAGGGGCAACATTGTGGGTAAGGTGCTTCTATCCGGTATGGACGGCAGAATTTACCGAACAGTTTGGTATTACCGGCAGGCGGGCGGTTATGTAAAGATTGTGGATTCTGAGATAGATGCTCTGCTAAAAAAACCCCAGATCCGCGATAGGCCTAAGGTGCCCGGTAAACCCGAGGTTCGGCGTAGCGATGGGGTTCCAGAATTTTCGCCTGGACCCGGTGACCCTGGTACCGAGCAAGCGGAGATAGAAGAGATTTTGCCGCGATGACTTTGCCCTCCGGGTGGGTACTAATCCTTCGGTGTTTGGCTATAAAGGCCTGTCTTGCGGCCGAACAAAGATGTATGTAGATTTAATCCGGTGTTGCAGAATTTTATCAAGGGATTGAACTCAATTGTTAATCGTCTCGCCTTGGCGATTGTGATTCTCATTATTTTCGGGATCTTTATTTTCCCTTTGTTTCACAACAATAAGAAATCAAAGGCAGTAAAGTCGGAATTGCGCAGCATTGGCGCGGCGCTTGAGGAATATTACAAAGAGAAGAACAAGTGGCCTTCGCCAGGCGCGCGGGCGGTGGCAGGAGCCCTGTCCGGAAAGGGTGGCAATGCCACGGGTTTTTACAACCAAGAAAGAATCGATGCGGAAGGGCGCTTTATTGATCCCTGGAAGAAGCCCTACAGGTATTTTTTTTCCAATGATAGCTATGTTATCCAGTCTGCAGGGCCAGACGGGGATTTTGCTGAGGGTCTCAACGTTGGCGAGGATGACTATTGGTATGCACCACGCTAGTTGCTTCTCAACACCCCGGGCAGATCCGGGTGGGCGGCCAGTTGCCGTGCTACGAAGCTGGCTTTTAAGCCAACCATGCCAGCTATGCTGAAGATTTTTATGCTATATGCGGTTTTCCTGGCCGCACTTGGTATCCCAAGCGATATTGGTGCTGTCCCGCTGGATATCAGAATTCGACCGGTGGCTTTCGGTCAGCCCTTATTGCTTGATTCGTTGCGCTATGAAAAATCCGGCAATGAGACCTTCTCTGTTTCCCGGCTCAGTTATCTCGTCAGCGGACTGGCCTTTCAGCGCCCGGATGGATCCTGGGTAAAGCCTGAACTGCAGGCTGCATGGCTTGATGCTTTCAATCGTCGCAACTCCTTTCGCGTTCAAAATGTGCCCTCTGGCAGGTATGTTGCGATGCAATTTGCCATTGGTTTGGATGCAAAAACCAATAACGCAGATCCTACCTCATTTCCTGCCGGGCATCCCCTTAATCCCGCTGTTAACAAGCTCCATTGGAGTTGGCAAGGTGGTTATATTTTCCTTGCCCTTGAAGGTCATTACCGAGCCGAAGGGGTTCGCCGTGGCTATACCCTGCACTTTGCAAGGTCTGCCAACCGGACGTTGATAACCATGCCAATGGCGATCAATCTTCAGTCGGCGAGAGGGATCCATATTGATTTTGATATCACGTCACTGCTTGCCGCTCCTAGACCTATTGTTTTCAGCCGGGACGGCTCCTCAACACATTCCCGCAAGGATGATCCTTTGGCAGCAGCTTTGGCTGCCAATTTGCCTGGTGCTTTCAGGCTTCGTTATATTGACTCTCCGGGGGGTGAAGTTGCTGCCCGCCCGAAAACATTGCCACTTTATTTACCGGACCAACCTCAATCTTTCCCTTTTAAGATGTCGGCTACATTTCCAATGCCATCATTACCTCGAGATAATCCGCTCTTGCGTGGCCGTGTGGAACTTGGAAGGAAGCTTTTCAGTGACACGAGACTTTCACGGGATGGTTCCCTGTCTTGCGCATCTTGCCATCTTCATAACAAGGCGTTTACAGACGGGCTTGCAAAGAGTGTTGGCATAGAAGGGAGGTCCGGTATCCGCAATTCCATGCCGTTATTCAATCTTGCATGGAAGGATCAGTTTTTCTGGGATGGCAGAGCGACTTCACTGCGTGACCAAGTCACCATGCCCATTGAGAATCATTTGGAGCTTGATAATTCTCTTGATAATGTTGTTACGGTGTTAAGTGCCGATGCGCTTTACAAAATGGCATTCAGTAAAGCGTATGGCTCGCCTGAAATAACCACTGAGAAGATTGCATTGGCTCTCGAGAGTTTTCTTCTGACTCTTACTTCATATGATTCCAAATTTGACCGTGCGATGGCTGGGAAGGCGGAACTGAGTAAGCAGGAAAAGCGAGGGCTTGAGCTTTTTATGACGGAGTATGAGCCTCGTTCACGGCAGTTTGGTGCGGATTGTTTCCACTGCCATGGTGGAGCCCTTTTCTCTGATCATGATTTTCACAACAATGGGTTGCGTTTGCAGGCTGGGGATGAGGGTATTGGTGGAGGTCGATTTGCAACGCCATCGTTGCGTAATGTTGAGTTGACTGCGCCCTATATGCATGACGGGCGATTTAGCAGCCTTGAGGAGGTTGTTGCCCACTATAACTCGGGATTGAACCGATCCGAAGACCTTGATCCGAATTTAGCCAAGCATCCTAAGGGCGGTCTGGGTCTCACAAAAAGTGACGAGGCTGCCCTTGTGGCGTTTTTGAAGGCTTTAACGGACCCAAAATACACCGTGGGGCCAAAAGCTCCCTGATGGTTGAGAGTTTTATGACAGGTTCACCTGTTGGTGGTAATCTTCATATAATGTTAAGTGGTTACATTTGTTAATGTACTGACTAAACTTCAGTTTTTGCATTTGCATTCATGAATGCATTCCCTCCCCATGAAAAACCAATTCATTGTCTTTTGTGTCGTTTCTTTTTTGATGGCTCTGCAGGTATTGGCACAACCGCTGATTCATTCCTGGTATACCGAGAGCACTGGCCGGTATGCACGTATTTTTGAAACTGCGGCGGCAGAATTAGTGGGGGCTGAGGCTGCGGTGACGACTTGGGACCGGGGTCAGGGCAGTCAGCAGTTACCTACCTATGCCGGTGTGCATGAGGTCAGCTATAATGCGGCAAATGTTTATGTGCGTTCCACCGGCCTTGGCGCACATATCATGGGGCCGTGGTACCTAAATGCCGCAAGAACAAATTTATTTCCGAATTACCCTGCAAACATGGCGGTCATTTACCGGATTCCACGGGATCCCGGGCCGGTGCCGGTTGTCAAGGTATTGACTGGGCTCGGGCGCATCGGACTGTTTGTGGATGGAGTTTCAATGTTCGATAGTCGCGACGCTTTCTCTTATGACACTTCTGCTGGGGAGGATGACGGTCCAAGGGGTGCCGGCATCAATGGTGATGATGTATGGAACCGTGATGCCTACGTGAATGAGGGAGTGACTTTTGATGCAGGTAATGCCCACCAGGCAGGGCGTCATTACCATTACCATGCCAATCCTCCCGGATTAAGGCATTTGCTGGGCGATAGCGTTGATTACAATGCGGACACAAATACATACACTGAAAAATTTAATGGCAGTCATTCACCGATTATTGGTTGGGTTAGGGATGGGTATCCTCTTTATGGGCCTTATGGGTATAGTGATGCAATGGATCCGGGAAGTCAGGTGACCCGCATGCGGTCAGGATTTCGCCGTCGCAATATCACGCAGCGCCGGATACTTCCTGCCTTTGCTGCCCGAGATCAGGGTTACACCACTGCCGGAGACCCCTCGGAATACCAGCTACCGGCCAATCGATACGGCCCGGACGTAACGGCAGGTGCAGGGAGTCAGTATGAGATTGGCCATTACCTTGAAGATTACGAATACCTCGGTGACTTTGGATTCACCCAGGGTGAGTCTTTTGATCTTGATGAGCATAACGGCCGTTTCTGTGTCACTCCCGAATTTCCTTTGGGCACATATGCTTATTTTGTCAGCATTGAGGAGGATGGTGAACCCAAGTTTCCCTACAATATTGGTCGTAAATATTACGGTAACCCAACTGCCAATACCGTTAATGCCCGCCCGGCTGATGCACAGGTTGTATTTGAGGGTGGACCCGAAAAGCAGCTCGTAAACAAGTTGGTTCAGGTTGGAACCGCTGGTGGCGAAGTTACCCTTTCCTGGAGTAGTGTTGAGGGTGGCCGTTATTTGGTTGAGCGTTCCGATGACCTTCATGATTGGCAGGTATTTGCTGGAGCAGTTGGACAAGGGGATGAATTAAAGGCCGTAGATGCAGCCGCCACAGCGCAGCATGATCGCCGTTTTTACAAGGCTCGTTTGCTGGATATCGCGGATTTTGATGATCGCGGATTTGATGTGGATCTTGATACCGGGGGAGGCCTCGGTGCTAACAATCTTCTTCTTCTTATTCTCGATGACTGGGGAATTGATGCCTCCGAGCTCTATAACATCAGTAGACCTGGTGTTCGGCTTGCCAACATGTTCAACCTTCGCAGGCTGCTTTATTCCTCGGGTGTCATAAGTGGCGATCCTGATAACGGGTTGCTTTTTACCCGCGGTTACTCTCAGCCTATTTGCTCACCTACCCGCGCCACGCTCCTAACTGGAAGACAAACTTACCAGCATGGAGTTGGTAACCCCGGCCAAAACAGTACCCTGCCGGCAGGCGAGACTACGTTTCCGGAACTCATATCTGTTCAGGCTCCGCAATATGCAATGGCTGCCTTTGGAAAGTGGCATCTGGGATCTGGGAATACCGGCCCGATGACTACCGGTGGTTGGCCCAACTTCAGCGGTACCTTGCAGGGAGGGATTCGTGACTACAACGCTTGGACCCGTATTAAGATCGAAAACGGAACTCTTACAGATGCGGGCACTGCTGTTGCCGATCTTGTTGCCAACGGTACTTATACGAGTCCTTATGCAACTTCGGTACAGGTGGATGAGGCGGTTTCATTCATTACTTCACAGGAGGACAATCCATGGCTCATCTGGATGGGCTTTAATGCACCGCATGATCCTTTTCAGGATCCCCCACAGGATCTAGCGCCTGAAGGGGGTTATTCAACGAATGGGACAACCAATCAGGATAACTATATAAGAATGCTGGAGGCCCTTGATACCGAAATTGGCCGGTTGCTTGAGTCGGTGGATCTAGACAAGACAAACATCATTGTTATTGGAGACAACGGTACTCCCAATCAGGTAGACCAGCCTCCTTCAGGGGGGATTGCCGGTGCCAAGGGATCCCTTAATGAGGGAGGTATTCATGTGCCTTTTTTTGCCACGGGGCCTGATATTCACTTGAGGGGTACAACCGACAAGTTGGCACATGTGGCTGATTTGTTTACCACCATCCTTGACCTCACCGGCGTTGACACCTTGGCTGTCACTGATGGACTGGATATCCACTCCACCTCACTGGTGCCTGTTTTTAATGGCAACGATACTGCCCAGCGCTGTATTATTGCCGAGAAGTGGGGTATCAATGCAGCTGACGGTCGTTCGCTGATCATGGATCAATGGCCGCAATACAAGCTTGTCTCTATCCAGGATGTGACTGACCCGGATGATGTTCCCAATTACCAGATGTATTTGCTTGGTAACAATGGCGTGGAGACCACCACCCTTACTACCCCTCCAAACCCCGGAGATCTGCACGAGGCGGCTTACAATGCTCTTGTGGCAAAGGATCAAAGCCTTGATCCTGTCGTTGTTGCCACGATCACCGTGGATATAGACCTGCCGGCTACCGGCGTGAGTACCAATGGCCGTGTTGCCAATCTTCCTGCCCTGGTGAATGCTTCCAATGGTAACATTGTGCGCCCCATGGGAATCACGATTGGCGGTGAGGTTGCAACTTGGAATAATGGGGATATTACCGTTGGGGGAGTGACAAGTTCGGCAGCTCGGGTTGATGAAAGTGGATCTCCGGATCGCGCTTCTGTGGTGGCTCAGTTCAATATATCCG
>CALCSP010000464.1 GCA_937893785.1 uncultured Verrucomicrobiales bacterium | reverse complement strand
CGTGTCTCATCCTATTTGGAAGGCAAAAGATCACAGCGTTTCTTTCCATCAAAACGGCGGCAAGACGGGTGAAGAATTGAAATCTGCAGGGAAATGAAACATCTGCCACTCACAATCGCAGCGGTGGTCGCTAATACGTCATTCATCGCTACAGCCAGATCAAAGAATAGCTTGCCGGCCTTTGTGCCGGAGTAGCTATTCGTAGAAAGAAACGAGATCACCCTCCTGGATCTTCTTACTGAACGTCTTGCCGTTGAATTTATATTTGAGTAGTAGCACTTTGGTTATTCCTGGAGCCGGGTCTCGACCTGCAAAGATATTGGTGATCTCAAATTCGTACTCTCGGGCGTCTAGGTATTGCTTGATGGGCTTGCTGACATCCATACTCCTCTGAGAGTTACCTTCAATTCCATAAATCGCACTGGTTATCTCGATATCTAGTTTCCTGGTCGGCTTGGGCCTCTTGTAAACCGGATGACGATAATCTCCTTGGGAGACGAAGTAGGCAATTAGGTCTTTCAGTTCATCCGCGTTCATCGAGTTTATCAAACCAGGTGGCATCATTGATAATTTGGAGCCTTTCTTGGAGGCGACGTCCGATTTCTTGACTTTCTTGAGCTTCAACGGTTCGAAACCTGACTGGACAAGGGAATATGTGTCTTTTTCATCCATCACGATACGCCCCATGACCGCCGAACCGTTTTTCATTTTCAATTCATGTTGCTCGAACTGTTCGGATACCACCAAGTTGGGCTGCACGATTGATTCGAGGATGGATTTGTAGTCGCTACGCTTGGCTAGGTTAGTCAAGTCGGGGCCAATGCCACCGCCTTCGGTGCCAAAACGGTGGCAGGCCGCGCAGAGTCCAGCCGAGAACATCTTTTTGCCATTTGCTAAGCTACGACCTATCAGGGGCTCCTCCTTGAGCATCTTGAGCGCTGAGTTAATCGTCCAGGAAACCCCGGGGCCTTTAGCCTTAGGCAATTTTGCGATATCGATGTTTTTCACCTCGCCCATAAGGTATTGGAGAGATGCCTTGTCCTTTTCGGGCACCGAAGCAATCGCAGAATCCCTGATTTTTTCGATGTAGCCAGTGAACATGTTGCCACCCTTCTTGGACATTAGGGTTTTCAATTCAGCCAAGTAGACCTTGCGGTGATCCATAGTCCAGCCTTTCTGGACGTCCTTCAGGCAAAAGAGGAAATGAATGTTAAGTATATTGGGGTTGGATTCCATTGAGCTTAGGATGCGTCCGCCATAACCCTTGTTGCGCTTCATGACTTCTGCATCGAAGTCGGGCACCTTAGCCTTGGTAGTTTGCATTAGTGAGACGGTTTTCTCCACCACCGAGGGGTGTTGTAAGTAACAGAGCACGCGGCACAGTTCCTCGTTGAGGTTGTCGTCCTCTGCTGGGAAGTGGGGGTCCAGTTGTGCGCCGATGGCTTTTACTTGGCCGGCTTCCGGTTTTCCACCGCGACTCATGATAACCCCGTAGGTCCGCAAAAGAGCGAGCTGGCCCATTTTGTCGAGTTTGTCGAAATCGACTTTCAGGAGCCGCTTAACGCTGGGGGCCAAACTACCTTTCAAGTCACTACGGGCGAGACCTAGCAAGGCATGAATGGCTGCCAGATCATCCTTTTCCGCATAAGCTTTATCAGCCCAAGTATTAGCGTCCTGCCACTCGATGGCAATGCGAGCTGCGTAACGCAGGTGATAGTCATCGTCATTGAGATAGGGCCAAGCCTTTTCGATGGCCATGAGGTTGGGTTGACCGTGGAAGGCCTCTAGCATATGCCGGGTAGCACGCGCCTTTGCATGCCGACTCGTGGTATCCAGTTTTGAAAGTTCGGTGGAGGCATTCCCTTTGTAAGACACCCGGTACAGGTAGGATTGGCCACCGCGGCCACCCACACAGAAGTACATGTTACCATCGGGACCAACGTCGACATCGGTCAAGGCCAACGATCCCTGGGTGTTGGAGATGAATTCACGCTTTTCGCCGATATAGGACGAACCATTTGGCTTCAGGTGGATCGAGTACATGGTGGCAAAGGTCCAGTCGCATATAAACAGGGCGTCGCGGTAATGGGTGGGAAATTTCGTATTTGTCCCAGCGATTACACCGGTGGGGCAACCGGGGCCGATGTCGATCACCGAGCCCACCGTATCGGGAAAGTATTTGCGCCACTTCTTGGAGGTCGCCCGCCAGCCGCTTTCACCACCGGAAACACCATGGTTGATGCGAGTGGGCCGATACCAGGGAGCCCCGATATCCCATTCCATATCCGCGTCGTAAACGAAT
>CALCSP010000463.1 GCA_937893785.1 uncultured Verrucomicrobiales bacterium | reverse complement strand
TGATTTTGGACCTTTCAAAATATTCTCAGATGTCGATTTTTGTAATGGAGAGTGATGAGTTGAAGATTGCGGCAATTCGTAAGCTTCTTTATGAAAAGGGAATCTATGGTTCACGGGTTAGTGTTCTTGAGGTGGATGATATATCCGCTTCCATCCCCCTTACGAGTTGCATGGTGAACCTGCTCGTATCACTAGAGCGGGGAAATGATTCTGAGATAAAGAGAGTGCTTGTACCTGGGCGAGGTAAGGCCATTTTCTTGAAACAAGGTGGCAGAATGATTGCCCGGGAAAGGTTTGTTGATAGCGGTGAATGGACTCATCAATATGGGGATCCAGGTAATACAGCTTCCAGCGAGGATTCTCTGGGTGGCGCAACAGGAACAGGGGATTTTGCTGTTCAGTGGGTTGGGCGTCCCGGAGCTGATTTCGGAATTGATCGTAATCCCAGAATGCCAGCCCCTGTTTCCTGTGCTGGACGGTTGTTTCATCAGGGGATGAACCGTTTAATTGGTCTCGATTCAAATAATGGAGCTGTCCTGTGGGCAGCTGAAATTCCTGATCTGCGAAGGGTCAATATTCCCCGAGATTGCGGGAATTGGTGTGCGGATACTAATGCTCTCTATGTGGCAGTTAGAGAACAGGCTTTTGTGATGAATGCTGAAACAGGAGAAAGAACTCAGGTGTTGCAAGTGCTGCCGGGTGAGTTGGAGGAAAAGGGGTATCAGTGGGGGTATATTGGAAGGATCGGCGGTAGTCTTCTTGGCTCTGCCGTTAAAGAGGAAACTGGTTATACCAGTTTTTGGTCAAAGAAGATGTGGTTTGACGGCAAGGGTGCCGGCGATGGCACGGCCCAGGTATGCAGCGATAGTCTTTTCAGTTATACAATCCACAAAAGTCGAGCAGAACCAGCTTGGGTATACAAGCAGGGGGTAATCTTTAATTCCACTATTTCTGCGCTGGGCGGGTGCGTGTATTTTGTTGAAACTCGCAATGAAGAGGTCCTGACTTCTTCTAGGAGAAGGCTTTCAGGAGGTGGTATTTGGAAAAATCAATACCTTGTTGCCCTGGATGCAGATACTGGGAAGCTTGTTTGGGAGAAGGCCATTGATACCGAGGACGGAACGCTGGCTTTTTATCTCCAAGCTTCTAGTGAAGGGCTTTTGCTCACCGCTTCAAATAAAGAGTTTCACCTCTATGCCTTTGATCCATCTAGTGGCGTTTCGTTGTGGAATAGATCTGTTCCATGGGCCGACGATCATCACAGTGGGCATATCCAACATCCTGTAATCACTGGAGGCAATGTGTATCTCCAGCCGAATGGTTACCGATTGAGAACTGGGGAAATTATTACTAAAAAAGTTGGTCGCCGCGAAGGGTGTCATACTTATGTGGGAGCTGGAGGGGCTTTGATTTACCGAGGTAAGTCACGTCAAATCTCCATGTGGGATAAGAAGACAGAGTCTGTTTCAAGTTGGCCTCGACTTCGGCCAAGTTGTTGGCTTAACACGATACCTGCATCAGGAATGCTGTTGGTGCCTGAAGGGGGTGGAGGTTGCTCGTGTGGAGGGTGGATGGAGACGTCGATTGGGTTTTTGCCGAAATCAAGGTTGGGAGGTGTAAAATGAAACAGGGTTACTCTTTACTCTTGGTTGCTTTGCTTTCTTTGATCGCTGGGATTTCCACAGCTGAAGACTGGCCAACCTATCGGCACGATAACCGTAGATCAGGAGTAAGTAATGAGCAGGTGAAGTTGCCGCTTTCGCTTACCTGGGTGAGGAAATCCAAAGTTCCCCCAATGATGGCATGGTCGGGACCGGCCAAGTGGGATGCTTATTCCGGCAACAAGGATCTGCAGTCGATGAGGAATTTTGATCCGGCATTTTTTGTTACGGTTGCTAACGGGTTTGTTTATTTTGGCTCGTCGGTGGATAATGCTGCACACTGCCTTGATGCGGAAACAGGTAGTGAAAAATGGGTGAGCTTTGCTGGCGGTGCCGTAAGACTTCCTCCAACTATTGATGGGGATATGGCGTATTTTGGATCTGATGATGGGTATGCGTATTGTGTGGAAACGAAAAGCGGTAAGCGGTTATGGAAATTTCGTGCCACAAAAAGCACCAGACTTATACCAAGTAATGGCAAGTTGATTTCCCCATGGCCAGTAAGGAGTGGTGTCATGGTTGAGGGTAAGATTGCATTTTTTGCTGCTTCTCTCCTGCCGTGGGAAGAGTCCTATCTGTGCGCCTTGGATAAGACTGAAGGTATGCCCATCTATATTTCTAGAAATTCAGGCATGACTCTTCAGGGCTCCTTGCTCTGTTCTTCAACAACAGTGTATGCACCGCAGGGGCGCAGCGTCCCGCTGCTTTTTGATGCATCTAGCGGCAAACAAAAGAAAAGCGTTTCAGGAATGGGCGGAACATTTTGTCTTTTGACTGATGATGATTTGTTGGTTGGGATGCCACATAATCAGAAGTCATCAGATAATGTTATTCAAATAGGCGATCCTTCTGGGGCTCAGGCTATGTTGAAGTTTCCGGGTGCAGATCGGTTGCTTGTTGATGGGAAAATGGCTTACCTTCATCAGGGCAGGTTTCTCAAAAGCCTTAATAGGGTTAAGTATGGCCAGTTGCAGACAGACTTAACGTTAATGGCTTCTCAAATAAAGGACTTCAAGGGGAAGCTCAACGTTTTAACAAAGGATGAAAAGACGTTTTTGAAGGCGGGTCAGAATGATAAAGTCTCTGATCTTAGGGGAAAAATTGCCGAGATTAAGAGAGCGATACAAGCCAATGAAGTTCGAATGGGGGCTGCACGAAATGCTCTGATAGAATGTTTTGGCTGGGAAAGAGAATGCGAAGCTCCCT
>CALCSP010000462.1 GCA_937893785.1 uncultured Verrucomicrobiales bacterium | reverse complement strand
GTCCATGAGGATCTCCCGGTACCAATGTAAAAACCCAGCCCCAAGGCAATAAGAACCACTCCGGTAAGGATCGAAATTTTGGTAATCTTGGTCATAACAATATTTCACATACAGGAAGAGTTACCTGTGGTCAACCCGGAGCCAATTGAACTTTTCAACCGCATGTATTTAAGGCAGGAAAGTGGCATTACACCGTATAAGATGCATATTGGAATTTATACCAATGAACTTCTTGAGGTTGCCGACGAAGAAATGACCGGCTAACACACCTCTCCCGCTCTTATTCAAATCACCATGGGAAGCTTTCAGCAGAAATGGACAACTCGCTATATCCGCCATCTAGCCTTCAAATTATTGTGTTTTGTCTCTTTCACTGGATTACTTAACGCCAAGCCTCCTGAAGAACTTATCAACCTAGCAAACCTCTATGAGAGGCAGAAACGGGCACTGGAAATTACAGCCATCATTGACAACATCAGGGAACTTGAAAAGCTGGAGATTACACTAAAAAAAGCCGACTATATTGAAGACGCCAAACTAGTTCGAAACGTTATTGATCAACGTCAACGCAGAATGGACAGCCTGCTACGAATGGCATCCAAAGCCCCACTACCTAAAGCCAAGAAGCTCAAGGGAAAAAGTCCTATAATCTACCTTACTCCCCCACAGGCAAAGTTGCGCGGTAACCTGAAGAGTTCCTTTCGCCAAATCATTAATTGGATCACACCCAACTGCGCCGCAAATTGGCAACTTAAAGGATTAATTCCAGGCCGGTACCATATCCAGATCAACTACATACCGGTCATTGGCGGTGGCGGTGAGATTCAGGTTCGTGAGCTAGACCAGCTTATCCGAAAACAGATTCCCGCAGCATCACCAGACAAGCGCTTCAAGCAATCCATAAAGATTGGCACAATGAAATTAAGGCAGTCTGTGAATTTGGAAGTAACTCCTAATAGAACCAATGGCCGTGGCGTATTCCTCCTTACAGGAGTCCAACTGATACCTGTGGAATAAAAGCTCTCTTTGAAGAAGCATGAAACTCAAAACAATCATTGTATTTTCTCTGCCGAGCTTTCTTTTTTCAGCTCTTGCAAGGGAAAAGCCTGCCGCACTTCAGCAACTGGAATCAGCTTTTGAAAATGAATTGGCTAAAAAAGAACAGGCCCTTTATGAGCCCTATCAAAAAGCTCTTACCGCCTTACACCAGCAAAAAATTAAATCTGGGAAACTCGAGGAGGCATTAGCCGTAAAAAGGGAAATGGAACGTCTCCGCCGCACAATTCCTCCTTTAGAAAGCAAACCCATTCCTGGCACGGTCTTAGCCGATGAAAACGGAAATTTTTTACTTCTTGCCAAAAATGCCATTCTTCAAGGAAGCATTCAATATGACAAACCTTCCAGTAAATTAATTGAGTGGAAGAAATCCGGAAGCGCCACATGGAACCTGTCAAACATTCCCCATGGAACCTATCAAGCCACGCTCAATTATCATGCTGGTCCATTTGCAGGAGGCACAATCAGCCTCAATATCGGCCCTTCCTCAGGAACCTACTCCATCACAGGATCAGGCAAGTGGAAGGAAAAAAAGACACTCAAATTCAGTGAGTTTGAAATCACGAAGCCCAACTACTCCTTTGTGATTTTAGCACTGAAATCACGAATCCAGGGAATCATGGAATTAGAAAGTATTCTCCTGACCCCCGTTGATAAGGACAACACCGATCAATGAATCCATAATTAGGCCCACTTTTCCCCATCCGATGTTTTATGGCGATACCAGAGCTTTTGCACGCCAGAACCGCACCGTACCGCCCGAAAGATTGATCAAAATCTCACTGCTGGCTTGCACAGCTGTCCAGCGACTCCCTTCAATGACCTGCCAGGTCTCGCCATCGGCGGAAGTCTCAATTTCGTAAGTCACACTAGGCACAGTCTGCAATCGCAATTGATAGGCTCCGGGATTGGCTGCAGACGGGCGGCTGATTGACTGCAGATAAAATGCCGAACCAGCATCGCGTGGATCAGTTAACGCAATAAATTCCTGAAGATTGCTAAAGCCATCC
>CALCSP010000461.1 GCA_937893785.1 uncultured Verrucomicrobiales bacterium | reverse complement strand
GGTTATTATGAGATAGAAATACCGCAGGAAGCACTTGTTAGAGGAGTGAAAATTATAAACCTCAAATGGGTGGATTTTTACCGGTAGTCGCCTTTAGGGGCGAATACGCAGTTACTCGATTGGATTTTGAGATGAACATTGGCAAGTGGAACTTCAGATTTTGCAGGGGGTGTTTTCTTCTGTTAGGATTGTTGTTGGATTCTATGATGGCTTCTGGAGGTGAGAGCCCATCATCGCATAAACATTGGGCGTTTCTCCCGGTTGTGCGCCCAAAAGTGCCAGTCATACAAGATGACGAAAAATTCTCAAGCCCGGTGGATCGTTTTGTTATTGATCACTTTCTTCGAGAAGGGAGAAAGATGGCTCCGCCAGCACCAGCGCATACTTTGGTTCGGCGCTTAAGCATGGATTTACGAGGGGTGCCTCCTTCGCTGAAAGAAGTGCGCGAGTTCACTCTTGATAAGGATCCCGATAAGTGGAAACAGCTGGTGGAACGCTTTCTTGAATCTCCCCATTTTGGCGAGCGTATGGCTCAGCAGTGGCTTGACCTTGCTCGTTATGGTGACACTTCAGGTTATGCTGCAGATCGGACGCGTGAGGTTTGGCCTTATCGGGACTGGGTGATTAGCGCCTATAATGAGAACATGCCTCATGACCGTTTTTTGGTTGAACAGTTTGCTGGAGACATGCTATCCAGCGCAACACCTGATCAACGCCTTGCTACAGGATTTCACCGCAATGCGATGCAGGCGAAGGGAAACAATCCTCGCAAGGAGGAGTTTCGAATTAAGACGATTGTTGATCGGCTTAATGTCACAGGTCGCGCCGTACTTGGCCTGACACTGGAGTGTGCAGAGTGTCATGACCACAAGTATGATCCTATCAGTCAGCGGGAATATTATCAGTTGTTTGCTGTGTTTAATAACATCCCCCATCTGGGACAGGGGTATGGAGTGCATGGTCCGCGGATGGATTACCGTTACATTAACCTTGACCAGCGAGCTGAGTTCAGAGCTTTGAATTCTCAACTCGATTCGATGGCAAGGCTTGCCCAATGGCTTGTTGAAAATCCTGAGGAGCAGGCTACTCGGGTTGGTCGATGGGATTCACCAACTGTGGAGAAAGAGGATAATGATTTTAATCTGAAGGGAGACTTTACTATTGTTGCGAGCATCAAGACGAGCGCCCCGGTAGGCAACATTGTTTCCAAGTATGATTGGCGGGGCAAGCAGCGTAGTTATGTGTTTGGTATTGGTGGGGAAGGAGAGGCTAGTGTACCCAAAGGGCACCTTTTTGCCTGGGTGTCTGCAAGCCAGGATCCCTTTACAGGTGTGGAGATTCACAGCAGTAGGCCGGTTGCCGATGGTCAGGAGCATCAGGTGGCCGTTGTATTCAGAGCCGGTAAATCCATCAAGTTGCTCATCGACGGGGTTGAGGATACTGCGGCACGAGTTAAGGGGGTTCCTCCCGGCATGATTGCCAAATCGGAGAGATGTTTGGCCATAGGGTCAGGATACAGTAATTCAAAGACGGCCGGTGCATATCGGTTTGATGGCCAATTGAAGGATGTCCGAATTTACCGACGTGCATTACGAATGCCGGAAGCGTCAGTGAAGCGGAAGGAGTTGGAAAAGAAGCTTAGGGCGATCGGTTCGCGAATGGTCACTGTGCCTGTGATGGTGGAGGACAGTAAGCCAAGGACGACCCATATACTGGTGCGTGGTGACTTTAAGCAAAAGGGGGAGGAGGTGATGCCTGGCCTTCCTGCTGTTCTTCCGCAGCTTCAGGATGGTAAGAAACTTACACGTTTAAGCTTCGCGGAATGGCTTGTTTCCCCAGGTCATCCATTGACAGCTCGAGTTGCCGTGAATTATCTCTGGCAGCATTTTTTTGGTTTGGGATTGGTTACCACTCCAGGGGATTTTGGCTTACAGGGAGAAGGGCCTGTGCATCCCGAATTGCTGGATTGGCTGGCCAGTGAGTTCGTGACCAGTGGCTGGGATCGTAAGCATCTCATACGTTTGATTGTTCATTCTTTAGTGTATCGGCAATCATCCGTGGCAGTCAGCGGTCTAGCTGTAT
>CALCSP010000460.1 GCA_937893785.1 uncultured Verrucomicrobiales bacterium | reverse complement strand
AGACACACTGGTCCAACTGGTTACATCGCTAAAGGCTCCGGAGCAGTGGGGAATATGTATGCCCATGGGTTTGCCATGCTTTGCATGTCCCAGGCTTATGGTATGTCACGAAAGCGTGACCTTGGGCAGAAGTTGCGACTGGCTGTCAAATGCACACTGGCTGCGCAAAACGATCAGGGAGGTTGGAGATATCGCCCTGTAAAAAGCGATGCAGACCTTTCTGTTACTGTATGCCAGATCATGGCTCTCCGCGCTGCCCGTGATTCAGGTATTAATGTGCCAGATTCAGCAAGGGATAAGTGTATTGAATATGTAAAGAAAAGTCAGACGGCAGATGGCAGTTTCAGATACACGATGCGGGGAGGGCATACGACCTTTGCACTAACAGGTGCCGGGCTTGTTTCACTATTCAGTGCTGGAATCTATGACGGTCCCCAGATTGAAAAGGGGCTGAAGTATCTCAAGAGGCGCAAAGATTCAGCGGAGCGACATTATTTTTACTATGGGCATTATTACGCAGTACAGGCGATGTGGCATGCTGGGGGAGAGTATTGGAATGATTGGTATCCTTCCATTCGTGACAAATTAGTCGCGACGCAATCTGCGAGCGGCGCTTGGACGAACTCTTCATATGGCTCTGAATTTGCAACGGCAATGGCCTGTATCATTCTGCAGATGCCCAATGATATGTTGCCCATATTTGCCCGATGATGATGCTCATGAGTGATTTAATAATGACAAAAACAAAAGATTAAAGATTTGAAGAATTGGTTACAGTTGCTTGGGCTTGATAAAGATCAGATCCCCGAAGGGGCTGAGGTTAGCTTCCGCTTTGCCAATCTCCCTGAATCATGGGGTGTTTTTGTTCTCATTGCCGCCGTTTTCTTGGTGGTATGGTTTGTCTTGCGAGTTTATCGCAACGAGGGCTCAAGCTGTCCGGTTTGGGCTAAACATTTGCTTGCTGGATTACGTTTAACAGTAGGGGGGATATTGCTTTTCATTTTCCTCGAGCCATCAATTACTTACACCAAGTCTAGGACGTTACGTCCTGTCGTAGCACTCCTGCGTGACACTTCTCAGTCGATGAATGCTCGGGACCGCTATGTTGACGACGAAGCTGCCCGTTCAGCTGCGTCAGTTTTGGATGTGTCGGTTGATGAGGTTCGTTCGCGAAAACCGACTAGGGTCGAGATTGTGAACCGGATGTTTGATAAGAATGAGGCAAGATTGTTCAAAGCGCTGAGTGAAAAAGGCCGTGTGCGAGTTTTGGACTTCTCTGGAAGCGTGGAATTGTATGATGCCCCAAGTGTGGAGGAGGCGAGTTCAGAGAGTGATGAAAAACTGCCTGCAAAGGCTGGTGACCTAGCAGCTTTACCTGCCATGGAAGCGGTGGGACCTGCCACCGATCTCGCGATTGCTATTCGTGAGGCTCTGGCCGAAAAACTCACTTCTGCCATCGTTGTGGTTACTGATGGCCAACATAATGTGTCGAGTAATCCAGATGAAGCGATTAGGGAGGCCAAGAATCGTAATATTCCAGTTTTCTTTGTTGGGATGGGGGATCCGGATCGGCCACAGAATTTAAGTATCTCAAATTTATATGCTGACCCTCAGGTGTGGAATAATGACCCTTTTCAGATACAGGCTGTCATGAGGGCTGAAGGAGTCAGTGAAGAGTCTGTTAGAGTGTCACTGGTTGAGTTGAGTGAGGTTGATGGTGAGCAGGTTGAAAAGGTTCTTGAAAGCAGGATTGTTGATATTCCGACTGAGGGCGGTCAGTTACGTGTTGATTTTTCCCATACGCCTAAGACACCTGGAGAGAAGTTGCTGACTGTCCGTGCAGATCTGCTGGAAGGGGAGTCAAATGTTGATGATAATCAGCCTTCAGCTCCGGCCCGGGTAAAAGTGTTGGATGACAATGCTCGAGTGCTTGTCGTTTCAGGTGGGCCGAGTTGGGAATATCGAGCACTGGTAAGGTTGTTGCTCAGGGAGAAGATGATCAATGTCTCCTGTTGGTTGCAAAGTTTGGATGATGGAAGGCTTCAGCAAGGTAACACGACGATTAATGCGTTGCCTGCGAGTCGTGAAGAACTTTATAAGTACGATGTGGTTGTCTTGCTGGATCCTGATCCTAGTGAGTTTGATGAGAATGGCATTGATTTGCTGAAGCAATTTGTGCGTGAGCATTCAGGTGGCCTCCTGTATATGCCCGGGCCTGTTTTTGCTGGAAGGTTCCTGACTAATGCCAGGACTAAGGGGCTGGCTGAATTGTTGCCAGTTGAGCTCGGGGATGTCGGGGGGATGGAAGTTAACAGTCTATTGTCCCCTAATAATCGGGAGTGGCCGCTTGCAGTTGTGGCAGCAAATGCTGATCAGCCAATTATGCGTTTCTTTAATGATGTGCAACAGACTCTGATGCAGTGGAAGAAGTTGCCCGGAACGTATTGGAGCTTCCCTGCGCTAAGAGCAGTGCCTGCTGCGCGTGTTCTTATTGAGCATTCCGATGCGACACTCAGGCGCCGGGAGGTTGCTCGACCTTTGCTCGTAACTGGGCAGTTCGGATCTGGCCGAACAACTTACCTCGGGTTTGATGGCACATGGAGATGGAGAACCAAGGGACTGGATGCTGAGTTCTTTAAAAGATTTTGGATCCAAACTATTCGATATCTTGTTGAAGGTCGTTCTCTGGCCGGCAAGCGGCGCGGCTTCATTGAAACAGAGCAGTTTAGGTATCAAGTTGGTGATCGTATTCGGATCTCGGCGAGATTAAAGCAGCAGGATTTCGAGCCGTTGGCAGCCGATAAGGTCAAGGCGCAGATGCGTTTACCTGATGGCTCTAGTTCCGAAATCACATTCCTACCGCGGCCAGGTCAGCCCGGCAGCTATGAACTTGTGTTTCCAGCTGCTATGCAGGGTGGGCACCGCGTCTCGGTTGCCTTAACTAATGAAGTTGGTGAACAGATTGAAATTGACTCTAATTTCACAGTCACGCTTCCTCTGAAGGAAATTCAACAGTCTTGGCTTGATCGGGATAAGCTGAAAGATATGGCGCGTGCATCAGGAGGTGCCTATTTTAATCCTAGCCTTGTGGATGGCTTGCCCTCTGTGCTCCCGAACCGTGCCAAGAATCTTGCCTTTGAAAGTCCGCCCCGTCCAGTGTGGGATAATTCCACATTGCTGTTCCTGCTTGCAGGATTGTTAACTATTGAATGGGCATTACGCAAAAAATTCCGGCTTCTTTAGTTAAGCTCCCTGCTGACTGATGTCATTCGACCCAAATCACCAAAAACTCCCTTTAGGAATCGATGAAAAGATCGGGGCGATGCGCCGTGTGGTTCAGCGGTTTTTTCTCGTCGCTGGTCTGAATCGTTTTTTTCTCTGGTTGCTTGGAATTGTAGCGATTGATTATATGCTGGATAGCACCTTCAGGATGGACTGGTCCCAGCGTTTGATCACCTTGGTCCTTGTCGTTGCTATTTTGATTTATGTGCTATGGAAATACTTGCTCTCGCCCCTGCTTTCTAGGGTAAGTGATGATGCATTCCTTTTGCAGGCTGAGGAGCGTGACCGGGAATTCAAGGAGAGCCTGATTAGTGCTCTAGAGCTT